>JBKJSO010000106.1:0-7648 GCA_046595835.1 Acidimicrobiales bacterium
GGGACCCTTCGGCGGGGTGATCTGGCCGGTGGCCGGATCCCAGGTGCCGTAGCGGGGGCTGATCTCGATGGGGGTCTGGGCCTGCGCCTTGGTGTGCCAGGCGGTGTAGTCGGTGTCGCCAAGCTTGGTCTGCACGGCGAGCTGGCGGGCCACGTCATCAGTGAACGACGCGGCGAACGCCTTGCTGAACCCCTTGAACGGCCCCTCGGCGGCGGCCGGATCTCCGAAGATGGACGCGAGGCCCTGCTGGCGCATGGCGTCATCGAGCTTGAGGCCGAGATGGTCGAACTCCTGATGGTGCAGCTCGAACTCGATCCGCTGTTGGAGCAGCTGGCGCACGAGGTCGAGCGGGTAGGTGCCTGGGTTCGGCTCGCCGAGCACCGTGGGATCGATGGCGGCTGGGTTGCCGACCCACTCGGCCACCTCCGCGAGGAAGGCGTCGTTGCCGATCTTCACGTCGCCGATGCGAGCGGCGGGCGACACCGAGTCGGCGCAGCCGGTGGCGCCGAGGATGGCGAGGACGGCCACAGCGAGGGCAAGGAGGCGGCGGGGCACGAGGGCAGAGCCTAGAAGGTCGTCACTGGGCCGAGGAACTCACGCTCAGACGGGCTCCGCAACGGGGTCGAGCTCGCGGAGCAGCTCGACGAGGGCGTCGGCGGGGTGCGCCTTGTGCGGCACCTTGACGATGAGCAGCTGCTCTGACTCCTTGTAGAGCGCACTCGGGTGCAGCCGCTTCAGGCGGATCTGCTGGCTCGCCTTGAGCGCCAGCGGCGACAAGCGGGCCGTGGACGGAGCGCCACCGAAGCCACTGGGCTTCACGACGGTGACCTCGCGCACGCCGGTGCGGGCGGCCTCGGCCCGCAGGCGGGCGACCGACAGCAGCGCCTCCGCCTCCTTGGGGAGGGGGCCGTAGCGGTCCTCCCACTCGGAGCGGATGTCGGTGACCTCGCCGTCAGTGGTGACGGCCGCGAGGCGCCGGTAGGCCTCGAGGCGCAGCTCCTCCTTCTGCACGTACTCGCGCGGGAGGTTGGCCGCGAGCGGTAGGTCGAGCTTGATCTCGGCGGGCTCGCGCACGGGCTCGCCCTTCAGCTCGGCCACGGCCTCGGTGACCATCTGGCAGTAGAGGTCGTAACCCACGGCGGCGATGTGGCCGGACTGGCCCGTGCCGAGCAGGTTGCCGGCGCCGCGGATCTCGAGGTCGCGCATGGCGATCTTGAAGCCGGACCCGAGCTCGGTGGCCTCGCCGATCGTCTTGAGGCGCTCGTAGGCGTCCTCGCTGAGCACGCGGTCCGGCGGCACGAACAGGTATGCGTAGGCCCGCTGGCCGGAGCGACCGACCCGGCCCCGGAGCTGGTGGAGCTGCCCGAGGCCAAGCAGGTCGGCGCGGTCGACCACCAGCGTGTTCACGGTGGGCATGTCGATGCCCGACTCGATGATGGTCGTGCAGACGAGCACGTCGTACTCGCCCTCCCAGAAGGCCAGCACCACCTGCTCGAGCGTGCCTTCGTCCATCTGGCCGTGGGCAATGGCGACGCGCGCCTCCGGCACGAGGTCGCGCACGTGCTCGGCCGTGCGGTCGATGTCCTGCACCCGGTTGTGGACGTAGAACACCTGTCCCTCGCGCAGCAGCTCGCGGCGGATGGCTTCGCCCACGGCACGGTCGTCGTACTCCCCCACATAGGTGAGGATCGGCATGCGATCGGCGGGCGGGGTGTTGAGGAGCGTGAGGTCGCGGATGCCGGTGAGGCTCATCTCGAGCGTGCGCGGGATCGGTGTGGCCGACAGCGTGAGCACATCGACGCCCGTCTTCAGCTGCTTGGTCTGCTCTTTGTGACCCACGCCGAAGCGCTGCTCCTCATCGATCACGAGCAGGCCCAGATCCTTGAACCGCACGTCCTCCGAGAGGAGCCGGTGCGTGCCGATGACGACGTCGACCTCACCCGATCGCACGCCGGCGGCCACCGTCTTGGCCTGCGCGGCGGTGAGGAACCGCGAGAGCACCTCCACCCGCACGGGGTAGCCGGAGAAGCGGTCGGAGAAGGTCTGGTGGTGCTGCTGGGCGAGCAGGGTCGTGGGCACGAGGATGGCTACCTGCTTGCCGTCCTGTACGGCCTTGAACGCGGCCCGGATGGCCACCTCGGTCTTGCCGAAGCCGACGTCGCCGCACACGAGGCGGTCCATCGGGTGGTCGGCTTCCATGTCGGCCTTCACCTCGATGATGGCGGTGAGCTGGTCGGGCGTCTCCTGGAAGGGGAAGCCCTCCTCGAGCTCGCGCTGCCACGGCGTGTCCTCGGGGAAGGCGTGGCCCGGCGCGTTGAGGCGGGTCTGGTAGAGCACCACCAGCTCCTGCGCGATCTCCGACACCACCGAGCGAACCTTGGCCTTGGCCTTCTGCCAGCCGTCGCCTCCGAGCCGCGACAGCGCCGGTGAGTCGCCACCTGTGTAGTGGCGCACCGAGTCGATCTGATCGGACGGCACGTAGAGCTTGTCGTCGCCTCGATACTCGAGGAGGAGGTAGTCGCGCTCCACGCCGCCGATGGCCCGCTTCACCATCCCCGCATAGCGAGCCACGCCGTGCTGGTGGTGCACGACGTGGTCGCCGGGCTTGAGGTCGTCGAAGAAGCCCTGGGCGTCGCGCTTGCGGACGCGCGCCTTGCGGTGAGCCCGACGCCGGCCGGTGAGGTCGTGCTCCGCGATCACCGCCAGCTTGATGGCGGGCAGGATGCAGCCCCGCTCCAGCGCGGCCACCTCGATGGTGGGGCTGATGCCGTGCGCAGAGAGCAGCTCCCGCAGGCGGCCCGCCGAGCCCTCGCCGTCGGCAGCCACCACGATCTGGTAGCCCTGGCCGGCCAGCTCGGCGAGCTGTCGCACAACCCGCTCGGGGTCGCCCGCCGTGGCCGCCACGCCCATCGAGGTGATCGTGGCGACGTCGGGACCTTCGGGCGCGACCGTGACCGTCCACGCCGGCGCATCCGTGTGGGTGAGGAGCCGGTCGAACGGGAGGTGCAGGCGTGGGAAGCCATCGTCGTCGTCCATGCCCCCGCTGGTGGCGCCCCACGTCTTGGCCAGCACGGCCGCGAGGTCGGCCTCTTCGGCGAGCAGGTCGGCGGCCCGATCGCGCATGCGACGGGGTTCCACGAGCAGCACAAGAGCATCAGACCCGACGAGGTCGAAGAGCACGTGCTCGCCCTCGGTGAGCCAGGGCAGCCACGACTCCATGCCGTCGAAGGTGAGGCCCTGCGAAAGGCGCTCCCAGTGCTCGCGCCCCCACGGCTCGAGCGCGATGAGCCGCTCGGCCCGCGCCTGTACGTCGGCGGTGGGCAGCAGCTCGCGGCAGCCGAAGATCTCGACGTGCGCGAGGTCGTCGGTGGACCGCTGGTCGGACACCGAGAACTCGGTGAGGCGGTCGACCTCGTCGCCCCAGAGGTCGATCCGCACCGGTCGGTCGGCGGTCGACGGGAACACGTCGACGATGGAGCCGCGCACGGCCGCCTCGCCGCGGTGCTCCACGACCTCCTCGCGGCGGTAGCCCGCACCCACGAGGGCCGCGAGCAGCTCATCTCGGTCGCGCCGCTCGCCGGGCCGGATCACCACCGGCTCGACCTCCTCCACGTGAGGGCCGAGGCGCTGCACGAGGGCGCGCACCGGCGCGACGAGCACGCGGGGCACCCGCTCGGGGTCCCGCAGCCGCCACATCGTGCGCAGCCGGCGACCCATGGTCTCCACCGAGGGCGACACCCGCTCGAAGGGCAGCGTCTCCCACGCCGGGAACGTGTCGACGGCATCGGGACCGAGGAAGGTGCGCAGGTCGTTGGCGAGACGATCGGCGTCGCCGGTGGTGGGCACGGCGACGACGATGGGCCGGCGTGACGACAGGGTGGCCAGTCCGGCCACAGCCAGGGCGCGCGCCGGCTCGGGGATGGCGAGCACTGCGGAGGACCGGCCGAGCACGGACGCGAAGCCAGGCTCCTCACGCAGCAGCGGCGGGAGTTCGCGCAGCAGCATGGGAGGTCGCCAGGGTACTGCCCGGCCCAGCCAACCCCTTGTTCGAAGTGGGGTCGCTAGGGTCGTCGCCCATGGCGAAGCTCACCCCCCGATCGATCGACTGGATCGATCACGCGCCGATTCGCGTGGAGGCGCGCGCCGAGTCGACGGCCACCGCAGCGCAGGTGTTCGCGGTGCTCGCCGACCACGAACGCTGGCCGGAGTGGTTCCCATCCGTGAAGCAGGTGACCGTGATCGGCGCCGCCGAAGGCGTAGGGGCCCGTCGAAGGGTGGCCGTGCCCGGAGCGACCTTCGACGAGGAGTTCATCGTGTGGGAGCCAGGTGCCCGCTGGTCCTTCACGGGGATCGAGGCCAAGCCCGGTGTGCTGCGATCGCTGGTCGAGGACTGCCGGCTCGAGCCGCTCGCCTCCGGGGGCACGGCGATCAGCTACACGATGTACCTCGACCCACCCCCGCTCCTGCGCCCGCTCGTGAGGGTGGTGACCCGAGGCATGCGTCGCAACAACCGTCGCGCCATGGCGAACCTCGCCCAGCGTGCGGCGGCCTCGTCGTCCAAGGAGTAGCGCGGCTCATCGGCCCCGCCCCTGGGTGCCGTGCGGGCGAGACGTCGAGCGGGTGAGCGATGACCGCCGCCCGGCGCCTCAGGCGATGATGTCCACGGGCGTGCCGACGGGGATCACGCCGAGCTTCACCTGATCGACCTCGTGCATGCGGATGCAACCGTTCGAGATGCGGACGCCCGTGGTGCCGATCTGGGCATCGGAGCTCGCGGAGATGGGCCCGTGGATGGCGGTGATCGCATCGCCACTCCCCTCCCAGCTCCGGATCGCCTCGGAGTGGCCACTGGTGTCGAGCACGACGGGCCCATACCCCCTCGGTCCCGGCTTCTCGACGATGGCCACAAAGAAGCTGCCCGGCGCGGTCGGCGTGGAGGCCTTGCCGATCCCAACCGGGGCGCTGAACAGCTCGAAGCCGTCCTGGTACACCGTGAGCTTCGTCTCCGGGAGCCGGATGACGATGCGGTACGTGCTGCTCGATAGCGCAACGTCCTCACGATGGACCCACGCCGTCGACATGTTGGGCCGCTCGGGCAGCATGATCCGCAACCACGCGCCCCGGTCCTCGACGATGGGCATGGTCATCGGGTACCCGTACCAGATCCCGACTTTGCCGATCTCAGCGCCATCGGGACCGTTGTAGGCCTTGATCTCGCCGTTGGGCGTGGCCAGCGGGGTCGACACCGGCACGACGGGACGTGGCTTGGGGATCGTGGTCGTGGTGGTGCGCGGCACGGTGGTCGTGGTGCGAGGAGCGGCCTGGGCAGGGTCCGACCCGGGGCCTCGGGCGACCACGACCGTGAGGAGCGCGGCGACGGGGACGGCCACCAGCGCCAGCGCCAGGCGCCGACGCGTCGCTGTCGCTACCGGGCCATCGTCCACCCCCCGATGGAACCACATCGGAGCCCCGCGCACCCAGCGCGCCTGGCGAGCGCACACGCGCCGGGACGGTCTGGCCGTAGCGAGCGACGGCGGGTCAGGCGCGGGCCCAGAGGGTGCAGCGGGACACCACGAGGAAGCCGAGGTGCTCGAAGCCGGGGCGGCTGAAGTCGCTCGTGAAGGCCATGGCCGGCAGCTCGGGATGGTCGTCGACCCTCGCCCATACCAGGGCGCCCCACACGCCTCGCCGGCGGGCGGCGGGGAGGGTGGCCGCGAGGCACAGGTTGACGACACCGTGGGCGGTGAACTGCGCCGCGGACGCCACCGGCTCTCCGTCCAGCAGACCGAGGCGGCACCGGAGATCGGTGTCGAGCAGGCCCACCCGGAGCAGGTCGCCTGGCGGTCGGCCCCCCGCCTCCGGCAGTGGGTAGCCCTCGATGACGACGCGCTCCACCTTCGCCAGCGCATCGGTGTCGCGCACCTCCTGCACCTCAACGCCAGGGGGGCGCGCCTGGATGTGTGCCCCGGGGGCGCGAGCGACGAGTGCGGGGTGGCCCACGAGGGACCAGCCACGCCTCGCCAGGTCGGGCGTCGGCCAGATCGAGAAGAGCAGGTTGGCGCGACCGAACTCCCCTGCCCAGAAATCGTCGATCTGATCGAGCACTGGGTCATCAGCGCCGTTGATCGGCCGTTGCAGCACGGCCTGGTTGAGGTAGCCGACCGGCCCGCCCGTGTCCGTGAGCACCACGCCCTCGGTCCCGGCCGCCCGACCGTCGCAGGCGATGGCAAGGGCTGCGCTCATGTCCCCCTGGTTGCGCACGAACCGCAGGAACAGGTTGTCGTCGTCGCTCGTGTCGACGCCCCATCCCGTGGCGAGCCCTTGCACGGTGGCGCTCATCAGCCCTCCAGCCGGTAGAAGCGGAAGATCGGGTGCTCGATCGGCAACACCGAGACCGTCCCGAACCCAGCGGCGGTGGCGTATCCCTCAAAGATGGCGGGACGCATCACCGTGCCCGTGGCAGCTGAGTGCTCGTGGGTGCGGCCCGCAGGCAGGCAGTGCAGCACGCTGAAGCCGTAGAGCAGCCGCTGCACCTCGTCGCCGGGGGCCTCGAAGGACTCGGACGCGTTCTCGTCGATGATTAGCACCGACCCGCCGTCACCGGCGAGGCGGCGCATGGCGGCGAGCGCGTCGACGGGGTCGGCGAGGTCGTGGATCACCTCCGTGGCGAAGACCAGGTCGTACCTGCCGCCGACGAAGGCCGGGTCGGTGACGTCCTGCACCTCGAAGCGCACCCGGTCGGCCAGGCCCCGGGCCGCCGCGTGCTTGCGCGCAGCCGCGATCGACGCGTCGTCGAGGTCGTAGCCGTGGACGACGGCCTTCGGGTACGCCTCGGCGATGTAGATCGCCGCCCAGCCCTCGCCGCACCCGAAGTCGGCCACCCGGACCGCCTCCCCGGCCTCGAAGCGGGCGTGGAGGTCGGGCAGGCCGGGCAGCCACTCCGCCACCAGAGAGTTGGCGAACATCGGACGGGTGAACCCGGCTTGCATGTCGTGGAGGCCGTAGGCGGCGTACGGCACGCCCTGGCCGGTACGGAAGGCGTCGATCACCAGCTCGAGGCTGAGGGTGATGGGCGCGAGGACGTCGGCCAGGGCCCCGCTGTAGGCGGGGTGCTCCTCGTCGAGCAGCACCACGGCGTGCTCCTCAGGCAGCGCGTACCGCCGCTCGCCGGCCGGTGCGGCGGCATCCGCGACCACCAGGGTGCCCGTGACGGCCTGCTGCTCCAGCCACTCGCGGGCGTAGCGCTCATCGACCCGGGCCGCCGCCGCAAGGTCGCTGCTCGTGCTGGGTCGGTCGCGCAGCGCCTCGTAGAGCCCGAGGCGACGGCCGAGGTAGGTGATGGTGAGCTCGATCGTGCCGAGGGCGGCACCGAAGAGCCCTTCGGCGAACCTGCCGACGGCGTCGTCGTCAAGCGTGGCCGCGGGATGCGAATCGGTGACGGTCATGGGACCTCCTTGATGGGCGGTTGATGCCCAGGAGGCGCTAGATCGCGCCTGGCGACGCCAGATCGGTCGAGGCGATCAGACGAAGCCCGGTCAGCGCGCCTTGGCGTAGTCGGCGAAGCCCTGCCAGTCGATCACTACGCAGGCCTCGTCGCCGATGATCCACGCGTCGTGGCCCGGGTCGGCGACCATGAAGTCACCCGGGC
>JBKJSO010000186.1:0-6985 GCA_046595835.1 Acidimicrobiales bacterium
CGTGAAAGTCCTGCTTGTGACGGCTGGCCCACTCACTTTCGCGAGCCAGCTCGATCAACTTCAACACGGTGTGGACGTCGATCTTCGAGCCGCTCTCCACCTTCGGCTTCCTCGATCGCCTCGGCAAGGAGTCGGCCTGGGGGAAGCGGCATGCGCTCGACCACCACGTGGTGGGCTCCGATGCGTCCGGCGTGGTGCTCCGCGTCGGTTCCGCGGTGCGCCAGTGGAAGGCGGGCGACCGCGTCACCGTGCACTGCAACTACCTCGACGACCAGGATCCGTCCGCCCACGACGACTCGATGCTGGCGGCCAACCAGCGGATCTGGGGCTTCGAGTCCAACTTCGGCGGCCTGGCCGACCTCGCCGTGGTGAAGGCCAACCAGCTCATGCCCAAGCCGGAGCACCTCACCTGGGAGGAGAGCGCCGTCAACGGGCTGTGCGCCTCCACCAGCTACCGGATGCTCGTCGGCCGCCATGCCGCCCAGATGAAGCAGGGCGACTCGGTGTTCGTGTGGGGCGCCACCGGCGGCATCGGGGCCTACGCCATCCAGCTCACCCTCAACGGCGGGGGCACCCCAGTCGGCGTCGTGTCCAGCCCCGAGCGCGTGAAGCTCCTCGAGGCCATACTGCGAGGCCACCATCGACCGCGCCGCGGAGGGGTACCAGTTCTGGAGCGACGAGCACACCCAGGACGAAAAGGAGTGGCGGCGCCTCGGCAAGAAGGTCCGTGGGCTGATCGGCGAGGACCCGACCATCGTGTTCGAGCACCCCGGTCGCTCGACCTTTGGGGCCTCGGTGTTCATCGCCAAGCGGGGCGGCACCATCGTCACCTGCGCCGCCACCTCCGGCTTCATGCTCGAGTACGACAACCGCCACCTCTGGATGAAGCTGAAGCGGATCGTGTCGTCCCACTTCGCCAACTACCAGGAGGCCTGGGACATGAACCGCCTCATCACGGCCGGGAAGATCCAGCCCGTGATGTCGGCCGCCTACGACCTGACCGACGTGGGCGAGGCGGCCCGCACCGTCCATCGCAACGAGGCCGAGGGCAAGCTGGCCGTCCGCTGCCTGGCCCCGTCCCCCGGCCTCGGGATCAGCGACCCGGAGAAGCGGGAGCAGATCGGCGAGGACAAGATCACCCTGTACCAGCGCCACGCCCGAGGAGAGCTTTGATGTTGTTGACCGAGATCGACCACGTGGCCATCGCCGTGCGGGACCTGGAGGCGGCCATCGCCTACTACCAGGAGGCGTTCGGCGCCGAGGTGCACCACCGCGAGATCGTGGAGAGCGATGGCGTGGAGGAGGCCCTCATCAAGGTGGCCGACTCCTACATTCAGCTCACCGCGGCCACCCGCCCCGACTCCCCGATCGCCAAGTCGATCGAGAAGCGTGGCGAGGGCCTGCACCACGTCGGCTACCGGGTGGACGACTGCGCGGCGGCCCTGGCGGCGATGGTCGCGGCCGGGGCAACGGCCATCGACGTCGTGCCGCGGCCCGGCAGCCGCGGCACGACGGTGGCCTTCGTGCACCCCAAGGGCAGCTTCGGCACCCTGATCGAGCTCGTCCAGGAGTAGCCCCTTGCATCTGTGCGCACGCAGCCATGGATTTCGTGGCTGCGTGCGCACAGAACGGGGGGGGTGCGGTCAGCTGGGGCCGAGGGCGGCGATCCACGCGGTGGTCACTGCGTCGACCTGGTCAGGGCGATCACCCTGCACGAGGAGCACGAGACCCTTGTGGCGGAACACCTGTGCACTGGGGCTGCCCGGCGCGCCGACTGACGAGTAGACGATGCGATCCCCCACCTCGGTGACCGCCGGCCCCACCCCAGCGCCGCCGGCAGCCACCAGCGCTTGCATCGCGGGTTCGAGCGCCTCCGCCGAGGGGTAGGCGCCGGCATCCACGGTGAAGGCCCACACCACCGTGCGGCGCTCGCCGGCCACCACCCCGTAGCGCCCTTGCACGGCGGTCGCCCCGGGCAACGGCGGTGGCACGGGTCCGGGCTCGGTCTCCGGTGGTGGGATCACCGCGAACGCCACCGTTGGGACCGGCACGAACGCTGCGTCGGCCCCCAGGGGGACGAGCGGGGTGACGGGCGTGGGGGCACCGACCTCCCCCCGAGCGCGGGCCTCGAGCTGCCGAGTGACCGTGAGGTCCACGTCGGCTTGTGACGGGCCGGTCGCGATCACGAGCAGGTTCGCCGTGCGGAAGCCGGTGGCCAGGCGGGACGAGTCAGCCGCGCCCGCGCGGAGGACCGTCTGGCCGGCCAACAGAACATCGGTGGCGGCGCCGCCGCCCATGGCTCCCACCGCACCACGCATGAACCCGGCGAGCACGCCATCGTCGAAGATCTGGGTGCCATCGAGCACGAGCACGACGACGTCAGCGAGGTGGCGACCATCCGCGACCAGGTACACCCGCCGCGCGAGGGCGGCATGCACCTCGGGGTCGTCGACGAACGCATCGGCGGCCGCCTGCTGGCTGGGCAGCGGCGCCCCGAAGGCGAGCGCCGAGCCGACCAGCACGGTGGTGGGCTCGAGGTTCCCGAGGTCGACGCCACCGGCGATCGTGGGGATCGCGCCGCGCACGGGGGCCCCGCGCTGGTCCCTCACCTCGTCGACCGCTCCCCCATCGCCGCGGCACGAGCCCAGGAGGCTCATCACGACCACCGCTGGCGCGACGGCGCGGGCCGCACGCCACCGGCGGCCGCCGCCGTACCAGCTCCGCGCCCGGTCCTCGGTGGTCACATCGGGCTCGACGCTACCGCCGCTCGTTCGCGGATCTGCGACCATCCCGCCTCGCCTACGCTGGCGGTCGAGATGGCCGACCCGAAGGAACCCGCGATGCAGGAACCGTTGCAGCAGCTGCTGGCAGACCTGAAGGAAGCGATCGACGCCAGCGAGGACGGCGCCGACAACCGAGCCGAGCTGGCCCGACTCGCGGGCGAGGTCGAGCGGCGGCTCAGCGAGAAGGACGACGAAGGCGTCGTCGACGAGCTGCGGCACGAGGTGACCCGCTTCGAGGCGTCCCATCCGGTGCTGGCCAACGCCATCGGGCGCGCCGCAGACGCCCTGAGCGCCATCGGCCTCTGAGGGTCGCGGCGAGCTGGCGCTCGCTCCCACCTCGTCGGAAGGGGGCCATGCACCGGTGCTCGAGAGCTGAGACTCGCGGCCATCGCCCGTCTGGCAGGCTGCGGTGATGCAGGTCCACCTCGTCGATGGCACCTACGAGCTCTTCCGGTATCACTACTCCCCCGCCAACAAGGACCTGGAGCGGGGAGCCACCCGAGGGGTGGTGGCGTCATGCCTCACGCTGCTCGAGCAGGGCGCCAGCCACGTGGCGGTGGCCACCGACCACGTCATCGAGTCGTTCCGCAACGACCTTTGGCCCACCTACAAGGACGGCTCAGGCGTGGAGCCCTTGCTCCGAGCCCAGTTCCCCGTGGTGGAGGACGCGCTGCGTTCGGCGGGGTTCACGGTGTGGCCCATGGTGGAGCAGGAGGCCGACGACGCGCTGGCGGCTGGGGCCAAGGTGGCCGCCGCCGACGAGCGCGTCGAGCGAGTGGTGATCTGCACCCCCGACAAGGACCTCGGCCAGTGCGTGGGCGGCAAGGTGTGGCAGTGGGACCGACGCCAGGACAAGTGGTTCGACGACGCTGGTATCCATGACCGACTCGGCGTGCCACCAGCATCGATCCCCGACCTGTTGGCGCTGGTCGGCGACACGGCCGACGGGTTCCCGGGCCTCCCGGGATGGGGTGCCAAGTCGGCGGCCGCCGTCCTCGATCGGTGGGGTCACCTCGAGCAGATCCCCAACGACCCGCTCATCTGGGACGCTGGCGTGCGCGGTGCCGCCAAGCTCAACGCCACGCTGCGCGAGCACTTCGAGCTGGCGCTGCTGTTCCGTCGCATTGCCACCGTCGAGACCGACGCCGATGTCGGCACGGTCGACGCTTGGCGCTGGAACGGTCCCGCCGCGGGCTTCGCAGAGATGGCCGAAGCCCTCGGTGCCCCGAACCTGGTCGCCCGCGCGGAGCGATTGACCGCCGATCTGTGAAGATCTTGTTTGGTGGGGCTCAGGCGTTCTTGGGGAGGTCCTTGAAGGCGGCGACCTTGTCCTGGTTGGCTTCCTTGGGGAGGCCGAGCACGCGCTCGCCGATGATGTTGCGCTGCACCTGGTCCGTACCGCCATAGATCGGCGGCGCCTGTGCGAACAGCGCCATGCTCGTGACCATCCCGGTGAACGGGTTGCCCGTGGCGTCGTTGAGCGGCTTCTGGTCCTCGGCCTTGTAGGCGTGGAGGGTGCCGTAGGGCCCGAGGATGCGCAGGCCGATGTCGCGTTGCTGGCGGACGATCTCGCTCATGGAGAGCTTGGAGATGTTGGGCAGGCCGGGCACCTCCTGGCCGATGGCCTTGGCCGCCTTGGCCCGGAGGTTGTTGAAGCGACCGAGCTCGTTGAGGGTGTGGAGCTTCATCAGATCCTGGCGGACCGACGGCTCGGTGATCTTGCCGTTGCCCTTGGCCAGCTCCACGAGGAGCTGGTAGCCAGCGGCGAACATGCCTCCGGCAGACCCGCCACCGCGACGCTTGGGGGCGCCACCGGAGGAGACGAAGTCGCCCGCTCGCCGGGCCAGGTCGTTGACGACCGTGCCCGGGGTGGCCGCACCGGCCGCCGCGTGGCCGCCGCCCGAGCCGAGGCCGGCCCGCTCGTTCATGAGGGTGGTGTTGGCCACTGCCCAGCCGTTGTTGAGGCCACCGATCATGGCGCTGTCCGGAACGACCGCCTCCTCCATGAAGACCTCGTTGAACATGGCATGGCCGGTCATCTCCACCAGCGGGCGGATCTCGACGCCCTTCTGGTGCATGTCGATGCCGAAGTAGGTGATGCCCTGGTGCTTGGGGACATCCGGGTCGGTGCGAGCGATGAGCATGCCGAGGTCCGCGACCTGGCCGCCGGAGGTCCACACCTTCTGGCCCGTGACGATCCACTCCTCGCCGTCCTTGATGGCTCGGGTCTGGAGACCAGCAAGGTCGGAGCCGGCGCCGGGCTCGCTGAAGAGCTGGCACCACGCCTTCTGGCCCGTGACGATGTCACGCACGTAGAGGTCGATCTGCTCCTGCGTGCCGTGGGTGGCGATCGTCGGGGCGGCGAGCAGCAGGCCGAGGCCGTCCGGCGCTCCCAAGGCCCCCAAGCCCGCGATGGCGGTCTGCACGGCCACGCTGTCGTTGCGGTTGAGGCCCTTGCCGTAGGCGTTCTCCGGGAGCCCCGGAGCCGCCCACCCGGCCAGGCCGAGACGCTGCCACCACTCGGCGACGGTGAGCTCGGGATCCCAGTTCTCCTCGAGCCAGGCCGTGACCTCGCCCACTGCTTCGATGGACTGGTTGGTGCGCTCTGCGGTGTCGGTCATCGCTCCCCCTGGATCGGCCTGGTGACCGGCGGACGCCCCAGGCAAGCGCGATCTTGACCCGTCGGTCAAGTCTGGCGGGCGCGGCTCGGCGCGACCCGGGGCGGCTCGTTCGGCTGCTTCGGGTACACGGGCGGCCACGGGGCGTCCATACGGCCGTTGGCGAGGTCGCGGCGGGACCGCTCGAGGAGTGGCTCGAGGTCCTGCGGCCGGCTCGGCTTGGGGGCCCACGGGTCGCCGCGCTCGACGAGCAGAACCGGAACCGTGGCGATCGTGAGGTCATTGGGGACCACAGCGTCGAGCTCGCTCCACGGGATCGGCATCGACACCTGCGCCCCGACGCGCGGGCGAGCGCACCATGCCCCGAACACGGTCTTGTGGGGCGCGTTCTGGTTGAAGTCGACGAAGACGCGCTCGCCACGCTCCTCCTTCCACCACTGGGCGGTGATGAGTTCGGGGTGGCGCCGTTCGAGCTCGCGGGCGAGCGCCACTGCGGCGGCTCGCACCTCGTAGCTGTCCCACCTCGGGGCCAGGCCGACGTAGATGTGGAGGCCCCGTGAGCCGGACGTCTTGAGCCACGCCTCGATGCCGAGCTCCTCGAAGAAGCACTGCACCAGCGACGCCGCCTCCTGGAGCTGCGGGAACCCCACCCCGGGCGAGGGGTCGAGGTCGATCCGCAGCTCGTCGGCCACCTCGGGGGTGGCGGCATGCGTGGGCCACACGTGGAAGCCCAGGCACCCCTGGTTGACCGCCCAGAGGAGGTGGGCGAGGTCGGCGGCGACGAGGGCGTCGCTGGTGGTGCCGTTCGGGGTCGACACGACAGTCGTGGTGAGCCACTCCGGCGCCGACTTGGGGACCCGCTTCTGGAAGAACGACTTGCCGCCCGCTCCCTCCGGGTATCGCTCGAGCAGCACCGGCCGCCCGCCGATCGTGGCCAGCAGGGGGCCCGCCACGGCCTCGTAGTAGCGCACGAGGTCGAGCTTCGTCGCCCCGATCGCCGGGAAGAAGACCTTGTCGGGGTGCGTGATGGCCACCTCGATGCCGTTCGCCATGACGCTGATCGACTCCGCCACGCTGTCCAGTGTGGCCCACTGGGATGGTCAGGCGGATGCGACGTCGCCCAGGGCTTCTACATCGCCCGACCCGCGCCGGCCGCCGTGGCCACCACCCGTCTGCGGGCCGAGATCGAGGCGATGGCCGCCACCCACCCGTGGCCCCTGACCGCGGTGCCGGCGAGCTGGTCGGCTGGAGCGCCCTCGAACGGAAGGTGACCTGCGGGACGCGACCGGGCTCCCGAGTCGCGCCTGGGCGCATCGTTCCTGCCAAGCCCGCGGGCCGCGACGGCCGGCTCAGGCCACGTCGGATGCCGGCGCCGCGAACTGCGCGTTGTACAGCGTCGCGTAGGCGCCACCGGCTGCGAGGAGCTGGCCGTGGTCGCCCTGCTCCACGATCTGACCGCCGTCCATGACGAGGATGGTGTCGGCGTCGCGGATCGTCGAGAGACGATGCGCGATCACGAAGCTGGTGCGCTGTGAGCGCAACCTGGCCATAGCGTGCTGGATCAGCACCTCGGTGCGGGTGTCG
>JBKJSO010000080.1:0-23471 GCA_046595835.1 Acidimicrobiales bacterium
CCAGCTGAACTTCGGCGGGAACATGGACTTCATGAACATGCTGGAGCGCAAGCGCCTGAAGTCGAAGAAGATCTCCAAGACGCAGTCGGTCACCAGCCAGATCGACCAGGGCATCTCGGACCGCGACGTGCACATCGGCCCGTCCGATCACGTGCCGTGGCTCGAAGATCGCAAGTGGGCCATGATCCGCCTCGAGGGCCGCAACTTCGGTGATGTGCCGCTCACGGTCGAGCTCAAGCTCGAGGTCCACGACTCGCCCAACTCGGCCGGCGTGATCATCGACGCCGTGCGCTGCGCCAAGATCGGCCTCGATCGCGGCATGGGTGGCCCCCTCGAGGGCCCGAGCGCCTACTTCATGAAGAGCCCCCTCAAGCAGTACCGCGACGAAGAGGCCCACCGCCTCGTCGAGGCCTACGCCAACGGCGAAGCCGACCTGAAGTAGCTCTCCGGCAGGAGCGGGCTGGTCAGCGCAGGTCGGCGGACACCGCGCAGTGGTCGCTGAAGGGCAGGCGGTGAACGGTGACCGTCTCGGCGGTGGTACCGCTGAGCAGCACGTGGTCGATCCGGCGGGTGAGTCGAGTTTGGCGGGTCGAGTGGGTGGGTGGACCGTCGAGGAGCTGGAAGCCCTCCGCGGTCGACCACGGGAGGACCTCGCCGGGGAGCAGGTTGAGGTCGCCGACGAGCACCCGCGGCGCCGGCCGCGCCGACAGCGCGTCGAGCACCCGCAGCAGCTGGCGCTGCGCGAAGGCCCGGTTGCGGGAGAGGTGCGTGCATCCCACCGTCCACTGCCGGCCATCGAGCGCGATCTCGGCGACCAGCAGCGCCCGCGGCTCGCGCGTGCCCGACAGCGGCACCACCTCAGTTGTGCGCAGCTCGCCGCGGGTGACGATGCCGATCCCATACTCCGCCGTGCCACGCCGCACGGTCGGCGCAAAGGCGAGGTTCCCGCCGAGGGCCTCGGCCAGCGCAGTGGGCTGGTCCACGCGGCCCGAGCGCGCCCTGCCCCGGTCGAGCTCCTGGATGGCGTACACGTCGGCGTGGATCGAGCGGAGGGCCTCAGCCAACGGTTCGATGGCCGAGGGGCCGTCAGGGTTGGGCCGCGCGACCTGGATGTTCCACGTCACGATGCGCACGCGCAGGAGCCTCGCGCAGCCGGCGGCTCACGGCGCGTCCCCGCAGCGGTCAGACTGACGCCATGCACCAGCGCTTCACCTTGGCCGCCCCGGCCGGCTTGGACCTGCCGTCCGACGTGGTCTCCTACGGCCACGACATCGGCCGAGAGGACTCCCTCAAGCTGCTCGGCCACGTCGAGGGCAAGCGCATCCTCGACCTGGGCTGCGGCGCCGGCCACAACGCCATCGCCTTGGCTCGCCACGGCGCCAAGGTGATCGCCATCGACGAGTCGTCCGACCAGGTGGCGGCGGCGCGATCGGCCGCCGAGCGCGAGCAGGTGAAGATCGAGCTGCACCACGCCCCCCTGGCCGAGCTGGCCTTCGTACGAGCCGACACCATCGACGCCGTGGTGTCGGCGTTCGGCCTCGCCGCGGTGGACGACATCGACCGGGTGTTCCGCCAGGTGGACCGCGTGCTGCGCCCCGAGCACCACTTCGTGCTCTCCCTGCCGCACCCCGCCTTCTCGCTGATCGACCCGGACGACCCGGAGCGCCGCGTGCAGCGCTCCTACTGGGATGGGGCCCCCGTCGGTGGCGACGTTCCCCGCACCATCAGCGCCCTGTTCACCAGCCTCGGGCGGGCCAACTTCCGCGTCGACGCTGTGCTCGAGCCGCAGCCGACGGCGAGCGGCCCGCGCGGCTCCGGGTGGAACGACACCATGTCGTACCTGCCCGCCACCTTGATCATCAGGGCCCGCAAGCAAGGCATCTGACCGGGGCAGTCCCAGTCGCCGGGCCCTACTGGCGAGCGGCCCACCAGGAGTCGAGGCGCTGGATGGCCTCGTCCCGATCGAGCGGACCCTCCTCGAGACGGGCCTCCAGCAGCATGGCGAGCGCTTGGCCCACGTCGCGGCCGGGGCCGATGCCGAGGTGGGCCATCACGGCCTCACCGTCGAGGTCGGGCCGGATGGCCTCGAGCTCCTCGCGCTCGCGCAGCTCGTCGATGCGCTCCTCGAGGGCGTCCATGCGGGCGGCCAGCATCTTGGCCTTGCGCTCGTTGCGGGTGGTGCAGTCGCAGCGGGTCAGCTCGTTGAGCTCGCCGAGGAGGGGGCCGGCGTCGCGCACGTAGCGACGGACGGCGGCATCGGTCCACACGTCGTCGCCGTAGCCATGGAACCGCAGGTGCAGGTACACGAGCTGGCTGATGGCATCGATCTGGTCGTTGGGGAAGCGCAGGGCGCGCAGCCGCTCGCGCGCCATGCGGGCGCCCACCACCTCGTGGTGGTGGAACGACACGCCCTTGGCCCCGAACGACCGGGTCTTGGGCTTGCCCACGTCGTGGAGCAGCGCGGCCATGCGCACGAGCAGCGTGGGACGCGTCTTGGCCACCACGGCGATGGTGTGGGCGAGGACGTCCTTGTGGCGGTGGATCGGGTCTTGCTCCACGCGCATGGCCGGCAGCTCAGGGAGGATCACATCCGCGATCCCTGTGTCGACGAGGAACCACAGCCCGAGGCTCGGCTCGTCGACGACCAGCAGCTTGCAGAGCTCGTCGCGCACTCGCTCCGCGGAGACGATCTCGAGCCGCTCGGAGAGTGCCCGCACCGCGGTCACGAGGTCGGCCTCGGGCACCAGCCCGTAGCCGGCCAGGAAGCGGGCGGCGCGCAGCATGCGCAGCGGGTCGTCGCTGAAGGACACCTCGGGGGCCAGCGGGGTGCGCAGCACGCCCGCCGCCAGGTCGGCCACGCCGCCGAAGGGGTCGATGAGCTCGGGGACCTCCCCGACGGCGCCGGTGACCCGCAGCGCCATGGCGTTGACGGTGAAGTCCCGTCGTGAGAGGTCGGCCTCGACGTCGTCGGCGAAGGACACCTCGGGCTTGCGCGACTCGGGGACGTAGGCCTCCGCCCGATGGGTGGTGACCTCGAAGGTGACGTCGCCCTTCTTCAGGCCGACGGTGCCGAACCTGGCCCCTTGGTCCCACACCGCGTCGGCCCAGCCCCGCACCAGCTCGGTGGTCACCTCGGGACGGGCGTCGGTGGTCAGGTCGATGTCGCCGCCGAGGGGCCGACCGAGGACGAGATCGCGGACGATGCCACCCACCAGGTAGATGCGGTGACCGGCGGCGTGGAAGCGGGCCGCCAGCGGGCGAACCTCGTCGAGGATGGGGGTGAGGCGCTCGGGGACCACGAGACGAGGGTAGGCGTGACGGGGCGCCGCCCCCGAACCCGGTAGCGGGCACCGGAGCGGCGTCGTCGCGGCCAGGGACGGCCCCGTGCCCGGTCGGTCAGAACGTGGTGGCGACGCCGGCGTGGCCGAGCGCGATGCGCAGGTCCTCGGGGTTGGCGGAGGCCGCCAGCGCGTCGCGCAGGCTCACCATGCCATCGCGCACCAGCTCCAGCAGCGCCTGGTCGAGGGTCTGCATGCCGTGGTACTGCCCGTCAGACAGGACACGGTCGAGCTCGCCGACGCGGGCGGCATCAGCGATGCAGTCCACCACCTTGGCGGTGCCGACGAGGACCTCGACGGCCGCCGTGCGGCCCTTGCCGTCGGCTCGTTCGAGCAGGCGCTGGCTGCCCACGCCGCGGAGCACGCTGACCACGGACTGCCGGGCCAGGTCCTGCTCGGCCACGGGGAAGAGGTCGATCAGACGAGTGATGGTGTCCGCCACGCCCGAGGCGCGCATCGTCGAGATCACGAGGTGGCCGACCTCGGCGGCGGTCAGCGCGGCACGGGCCGTGGCCGCGTCGACGAGCTCCCCGACGAAGATGACGTCGGCGTCTTGGCGCAGGGCGCTGCGCGTGGCCTCGGCGTACGACGACGTGTCGGTACCCACCTCACGCTGGGTCACCAGCGCCTGCACGTCGGCGTGCAGCACCTCGATGGGGTCTTCGATGGTGACGATGTGACAGGCCCGGGTGCGGTTGATGCGATCGATCAGGGCCGCCACCGTGGTGGTCTTGCCGGACCCGGGCGGGCCGGTCACGAGCACGAGGCCCCGGTCCTCCTCGGCCCAGCGCTCGACCTGGATCGGCAGCCCCAGCTCCTCGAGCTGCGGGATCTCCGGCGGCACGCGCCGCACGACCATGGCCATCGAGCCCCGCTGGCGGTGGACCGCCACCCGGAAGCGTCCGATGCCGGCCACGCTCAGGCCCGAGCCTGTCTCCCCAGCCGCTTCCAGAGCGGCCTGGCGGCCGGGATCCAGGATCTCGGCGGCGAGCGCCTCGACGTCGCCGGGCGCGAGGGGCGGGAACGGCGTCTCCCGGAGCTGCCCGTCCACGCGCACGTGGGGGACGGTGCCCGGCTTGAGGTGCAGATCCGAACCGCGCACCTCGTTGAGGTGGGACAACAGTGCTTCGAGCTGGCTCATGATGGTGAGCATCGGCGCGAATCCGGCATGACTTCAGTCGAGCCGCCCGGGGGGTCCCCGTCAACCCTCGAGGAGCTGTGTCCGCACCAAGCCCGCCGCCGCGATGGCGTCCCTCCCGGGCCCGCCGGCGGTGGGCGGCTCGCCCCGGGTCGCCTCCCCGACGAGGGCCCCCACGCAGGCGGCCGCACACGAGGCCAGCGCGGCGAGGTCGTAGCCGCCTTCCAGGAACGTCACGCAACGGCCCGGAGGAACCATCGTGAGGAGCTCCACCGTGATGTCGGCGTAGTCGCCCGCGGACAGGCCGAGATCAGTCAGTGGGTCAGCACGATGGGCGTCGAACCCCGCCGACAGGAGCAGCCAGGTGGGTTGGAAGCGCTCGGCCAGCGGCCGGATCACGTCGTCGATCCCGCTGCGGTAGACGTCGCCGGTGGCCCCCGCCGGCAGCGGGAGGTTGAGGGTGGTGCCGAGGCCGGCGCCGGTCCCGACGTCACGGAGCCCTCCCGTGCCCGGGTAGAGCGGGTGCTGGTGGAACGACACGTAGACCACGCGCGGGTCGGCCCAGAAGGCGTCCTGGGTGCCGTTGCCGTGGTGAGCGTCGAAGTCCACGACGAGCACGCGCTCGCCGCGCTCGGCGAGCACAGCGGCCGTCACGGCGACGTTGTTGAACAAGCAGAAGCCCATCGGCCGAGTGGGGGTGGCGTGGTGGCCCGGCGGGCGGACGGCGCAGAACGCGCTGTCCGCGGCGCCGGCGTCGAGCAGGTCCACCGCGGTGAGGCCTGCTCCCACCGCGAGCAGGGCAGCCTCGAAGGAGGCGTCGCTGGTGGAGGTGTCGCCGTCGATCCAACCGCCGCCGGCCGCGCTCGAGCTCTCGATCAGGGCGATCTGGGCGCCCGAGTGCACGAGGGCCACCTCGTCGCGGGTGGCCGGGCGCGGCGCCGTCGGGATGAGCGCCTCCTGGAGCCCGGCCCCGTGGATGCCATCGAGCACCGCCTGCAGCCGAGCGGGCCGCTCAGGGTGGCCGCGGCCGGGGTCGTGGTCCAGGTACCGCTGGTGGGTGAGGAAGAGGACGGCCACGTGGCGGCGAGCGTAGTGGGGGCCGCAGCGGCTGTCCCTGTCGTCGCCGGCACCGTTCGGCCTCGCTGCCACCGCTACCTTGGCGCTCGGGATGAGCGCGCACCGAGACCTCATGCGCGGAGATGGCCGCCTGCGCGTCGCCACCTGGCGCGGTGATGTCACCACCGCCCACCTGGCCCCCGGGCGCGGCCGGCCCACCACGGCCAGCCTGGAGCGAACGCTCGAGGGGCTGCTGACCGCCGGCTATCGGACCGCCATCACCACTGCGCTGGCGCCGGCCGAGCAGCTGCCGTTCCTGGCCGCCGGCTTCACCGTGCACGAGGACCTCCACCTGCTCGCTCGCCCGGTGGACGACGTCGCCACCGAGCGGCTTGTGGGCTCCGGCTCCCTGCGCCGGGGGCGACGGGGCGATCGGGCGTCGATCCTCGCTGTGGACGAGGCCGCCTTCCAGCCGTTCTGGCACCTCGACGGCGCCGGGCTCGACGACGCCATGGCCGCCACCCCGTCGGCGCGCCTGCGCGTCGCCCCGCACCCTGACGACGACCATGCGGTGGCGGGCTACGCCATCACCGGGCGGGCCGGGGCACGCGGGTACCTGCAGCGCCTGGCCGTCGACCCCCGGCTCCGCCGCCGTGGCATCGGTGCGGCGCTCGTCGCCGACGGGCTGCGGTGGCTCCGGCGCTGGGGCGCGCGGGAGGTCCTGGTGAACACGCAGGTGGGCAACGATGCCGCGCTGGCGCTCTATCGGGCGCTGGGCTTCCGGCTGTGCCCCGAGGGGCTGGCCGTGCTGCGCAGGGAGCTGGACGTCCCTGCCTCATGACGATCGCCCCGCGGCATGCCCGCCCGCTCGCGCTCATGCTGGTCGTCCTCGCGACGGTGGCCGCGATGGCTGGGCCGGCCCGTGCCATGCCTTCTGGTCTGTCCCATCCCGATCGCGGCGGTCAGGTGGCTGCCATCGAACTCGTGCGGCAGACCGCCACGGTGCCCCGGGGGGGCACCTTCGAGCTCGTCCTGCGCACGGACGCGCTCCCGGCCGACGGCAGCCTTGACCTCATCGTGCACGGCCGGGTGCGGTCTCGGTCCGAGCTGACGGCCTCCATCGAGGGCACCTCGCTGCGGAGCCAGGTGTACCGGGTGTCCACCCTGCTCGCCGAGCTCACCGATGGTGGCGACGGCACCCGTCGGGTGGCGATCTCGCTCGATCCGGCGGTGGCGGGCGGTGTGGCCATCAGCGCGGCTGGGGCCTACCCGGTCGAGCTGATCGCCCGTGACGGCGCCGGCGCCGAGATCACCACGCTGGTGACGCACCTCATCGTCGAGCCCCGGGCCCAAGACGGAGCGCCCCCGCTGTCGGTGGCGGTGGTGGCGGAGCTCGACGCCCCGCCGTCGGAATCGGTCGACGGGGGGCGCCCGACGATCGACGCCGACCTGGTGCGCGCCGCCGAGCTGGTCGCCGCGCTGACCGACAACCCCGACATCCCGGCCACGTTGGCCCTGCGCCCGGAGGTGCTCGACGCCCTCGCCCAAGCCACCGATCCGGTCCAGCTGGCGCTCCTCGAGGCGCTGCCGACCGCCGCGGCGGGCCGGAGCGTCCTCGCCCTGCCGTACGTGGACGTGTCCCCGGACGCCTTGGCTGACGCGGATCTGACCGCCGAGCTCACGGCACAGCTCGAGCGGGGTCGTCAGGTGCTCGAGGACGTGCTGCGGGTCGCTCCGACGGGTACGACCTGGCTGGCGGCGAGTGACCTCGGCCCCGACGGCCTGGCGTTGCTGGCCGACGCCGGCGTGCGGCACGTGGTCGTGGACTCGACGCAGGTGGAGCCCCTCCGGTCAGGTGTGCTGGCCCTGTCCCTGGCCCAGACCTTCCTGCTGGACCCGGAGCTGGAGCCAGCGGTGGACGGGATCGCCCTCGACCCGGAGGTGATCGGGCGCCTCGGCACTCGGGTGACGCCCGGGCTCGAGGTCAGCCGCGTCCTGGCGGAGCTGGCCGTGCTCTGGTTCGAGCAGCCTGGCATCGACCGGGGGGCGGTGCTCCCGGTCGGCCCGTCGGTGCGCGGCGAGGTCCTGGATGGACTTTTGGCCGCCCTCGACGGCGACGCCATCTTCACGGCGGTCACCCTCGATGACCTGTTCGCAGCCGCCGATCCGCTCCGTCAGCCGGGTGGGGGCCTGGTCGACCGCGTGCTCGACCCGCAGGGCTCCACGACCGTCGATCGGACGGTGGCCCGCGAGCTGGACACCGTGCGCGACCTGCTCCGCAGCTTCGAGACGATGCTCGGCCCGGACAGCCCACGCGCCGAACCCCTCACCGCGCAGCTCCTCCTGGCCACCGCCCGCAGCCTGGGCCCCCGCGCCCAGCGGGCCCACCTGGATGCCGCTCGGTCGGCGGTGGAGGAGGTGGTCGGCGCCATCAGCGCCGTCAACCAGGAGACCATCACCCTCACGGCTCGCGACGGCACGATCCCGCTCACGTTGCGCAACGACGCCGGGGTGCCCGTCCGGGTCGTCGTGCGGCTCCGCAGCCCGAAGCTGGAGTTCCCTTCGGGGGAGCGGCGCTCGTTGACCCTCACCGATGCCACGACCCGCATCGATGTCGACGTGCGGGCGCGGGCGTCGGGCTCGTTCCCGCTCCAGGTGGAGGTCAGCTCACCTGATGGCCGGATCTCGCTCGCCACCATCGACATCCGCGTGCAGTCGACGGCCGTCTCCGGCGTCGGCGTCGTGCTGTCGGCGGGAGCCGCCCTGTTCCTCCTCGTGTGGTGGGCCCGGCACTGGCGGCGCACCAGGCGCAGCGGGAAGCTCGTCGCCAGCACCCATCCGACCACCCGCGACGCGCAGTAGGTTCGCCCCGACACCACCACCCCCGGGAGCACAGGCACATGGCCGTCCGCATCGTGACCGACAGCAGCAGCGACCTCACCGATGCCGAGGTGGCCGCCCACGGCATCGAGGTGGTGCCGCTGACGATCCGCTTCGGCGACGAGGAGTTCCAAGACCGCACCGAGCTGACGGTCGAGGCGTTCTACGACAAGCTGGCCGCTGCATCCGTCCTGCCCGAGACGGCCGCTCCGGCACCCGGTCAGTTCGAGGCGGCCTTTCGGCGACAGGCGGCCGCCGGAGCCGACGCCGTGGTCTGCATCAGCCTGTCGGCGGGGCTGTCGGCCACGATGCAGTCGGCCCAGAACGCGGCCATGGCCATCAAGGACGATCTCGACGTGCGGGTGGTCGACTCGCAGTCGATCACCTCCGGTCTCGGCACCCAGGTCGTGCTGGCAGCCGAGGCGGCCACGGCCGGCGCCAGCGCCGACGAGGTGGTGGCGCTCGTCGAGGACCTCCGCGCCCGGACCCACGTGTTCGGTGCGCTGGACACGCTCGACAACCTGAAGAAGGGCGGCCGCATCGGCGGCGCCCAGGCCCTGCTGGGATCGCTGCTCTCGATCAAGCCCATCGTCGACATCTCCAGCGGCACCGTGGAGGAGGCGGGCAAGGCCCGCACGCGCCGCAAGGCCCTCGAGGTGCTCCGCGACAAGGTGGTCGAGCACGGGGCCGTGGAGCAGCTCTGCGTCACCCATGGCCTCGCTCCCGAGGTCGACCAGATGCTCGACCTGCTCGCCGCGCACTACGACCGCGCGTCCATCCGCGTGCGGCACATCGGCCCCGTCATCGGCACCCATGGCGGGCCGCGCGTCATGGGCGTCACCTGGGTCGATCCCCGCTGACCGGGCCGAGCGCCTGCTGAGCGTGCGGGCAACGCCTGTAGCGTTGGTGGGCCGTGTCCACCGCCGTCCCACCCAACAGCAACCCCCCCTCGACATCCGCAGGTGGCGGGTTGCAGGCCGGACGCACCTTGGGCGGCCGGTACCGGCTGGACTCGCTGCTCGCCTCGGGTGGCATGGCCCAGGTGTGGCAGGGGACCGACGACGTGCTCCGCCGCCAGGTCGCGGTGAAGCTGCTCCACCCCCATCTGGCCGCCGACGCCACCTTCGTGGCCCGCTTCCGCCAGGAGGCGGTCGCCGCCGCTCGCCTGGCCCACCCCGGCGTCGTCGCCATCTACGACACCTGCTCGGAGGATGGTCTCGAGGCCATCGTGATGGAGCTGGTCGTGGGCCGCACCCTGCGCCAGCGCCTCGACGACCCGACACCGATCGATCCGTGGCAGGCGGCCGGTCTGGCGGCGCAGGTCGCCGAGGCGCTCGACGCCGCCCACCGTTCGGGTCTGGTGCACCGCGACATCAAGCCCGCCAACGTGCTGCTCAGCTCCGATGGACGGGTGAAGGTGGCCGACTTCGGCATCGCCAAGGCCATCGCCGACGCCGACCTCACGCAGCCGGGGCTCATGGTCGGCACCGCCAAGTACCTGGCCCCCGAGCAGGTCAGGGGGGAGACGGTCGACGCCCGGGCCGACCTCTACAGCCTCGGCGTGGTGCTCTACGAGATGCTCTGCGGCCGCCCTCCCTTCGTTGCGGACACCGACGCCGCCACCGCGCTGGCTCGCCTGCACCGGGATCCGCTGCGGCCCCGTCAGGTCCGCCCGGGCGTGCCCAAGGCGCTCGAGGACGTGGTGTGCCGGGCCATGGCGCGCGATCCCGATGGCCGGTTCGCCTCCGCGGCCGACTTCCGCGCCGCCCTGCTGGCGGCCGGCGCCACGCCGCCTCCGGAGGCCGACCTGACGGCCATCACCGTGGGTCCGCTGGGCGACCGCACGACCGCCGTCCCCCGTCCGGCCGCCGGCGTTCCCGGCGCCCCGATCGCGGCGAGCCCTGGGCCCTCGTTCCGGCAGACCGAGCGCAGCTGGCTGGTGCCCACGGCCCTCGTGGTGCTGGCTGCCGTCTCGCTCGGCGTCGCCGGACTCCTGCTCGACCGATCCGGCGCCGGCAAGCTCCTCGAGGGCGTCCGGGACGTGATCGGCGGGCCCAGCGGTGACGCCGTCATCCAGCTCCCCCTGGCCGGCGCGTCGAGCTTCGACCCGGCTGACCTCGGAGGTGACGGCTCGGAGAACGACGAGCTCGTCGGCAACGCCATCGATGGTGACCTGGGAACCGCGTGGCGCACCGAGGGCTACAACGATCGTGACATCACGCGGCTCAAGTCCGGCGTCGGCCTCGTCGTGCGGCTGGACTCGCCGGCCGAGTTCGCGCGCCTCGAGCTCGACAGCCCCACCAACGACTGGCGGGTGCAGGTGTACGTGGCGTCGGCGGTGCCGAGCTCGCTGGCCGGATGGGGCGATCCGGTGGTGACGACGGAGGGCCTCCCCGCCGGCTCGAGCACGATCGATCTCGGTGGCGTCTCCGGAGGGGCCGTGCTGGTGTGGATCGTCGATCGCGGCGACGCCCCCGGCCGGGCACCCGCCGAGATCCAGGAGGCACGCCTCTTCGGCAGGTGACCGGTAACTAGCCTCGCCGCATCCGATCCGAGCTCGATGACCAGGCGCTGGTGGGCGCGGCCCAGGGGGGCGATCGCGCCGCCCTCGACGCGCTGCTACGGCGGCACCACGACCGGATCCTGGCCGTGTGCCGGCGCATTGCGGGCAACGAGGCCGACGCTCTCGATGCCACCCAGGAGGCGCTCATCGCCATCGCCCGGGGCATCCGGCGCTTCGACGGCCAGGCCGCGTTCTCCACCTGGGCCTACCGCGTGGCCACCAACGCCTGCCTGGACGAGCTGCGACGCCGGCGACGCCGCCCCACCCCAGGTCTGCCCGACGACCTCGACGCCACCCGACCGACCGCGCTCCCGGGCCCCTCGAGCCTCGATGCCGTGCCCGAGCGGATGGTCATCGACGCCGCGCTGGCCCAGCTCCCTGAGGAGTTCCGGGTGGCTGTCGTGCTGCGCGACCTCTGCGACCTCGACTACGCGGAGATCGCCGCGGTGCTCGACCTGCCGCCGGGCACCGTGCGCTCGAGGATCGCCCGTGGCCGGGGCCAGCTGGCGCGCCTGTTGGCCCCGGGGAACCAGGCGGCCGGCGCAGAGCGTCCAACCCCACGAGCGGATCCCGCTCCACCGCCCACGGGGCACGCACCATGACCTCACCGACTGACTCCTTCGACGCCGAACCCGATCCCCTGGAGGCGCTCGCCTCCCGCCACGTCGATGGCCTCACCACCGGCGACGAGGCGGCCCGCGTGCGCACGGACCCACAGCTGGCCGCCCTGGCAGGGGCCATGGAGGCCGTACGAGCCGCGCTACGGGTCGACGACGACGGCGCGGTGGTCGACCGTCGAGAGCAGGCGGTCTCGGCCGCCCTCGCCGCCTTCGACGCCGATGGCGGAGCCGCCGCGGCACCCGCTGACGATCCCCGGCCGGTGGCCCTGCCCGTGGTCCTGGCCCACCGACGCGCCGCCCAGCGTCGGCGGCTGCAGCTCGTCGGCGCAGCGGCCGCGGCCGTGCTGCTCGTGGTCGCGGTCCCCCTCCTGAGCCGCTGGCGCGCTGAGGACCGCTCGTCCGACGATGTCGCCAGCGGCCTGGCGGAGGATCGATCACAGGCGCCCACCGCCGGTGTGGGCGGAGGGATCGAGCGGGACGCCGCCGATGCCGGCCCGGAGGCGGCACCGTCGGTCGCCGCTGGCGATGGCGACGGCGCGCCCGTCGACCTCGGGCCCCTCGACGACCTGGATGCGGTCGTCGACGCGGTCCGACCGCTCGTCGACGATCCTTCGGCCCAGACCTCCACCACCACCGCTGGTGACGACTCGTCAGGAGAGGGCGCCGCCACGTCGATCTGCCCGCCCCCGCCCGACGCGGGGACGCTGCTCCTGCGCGCCGTTGCCCAGCTCGCGGGCCGCCCGGTGCTGGTGGCCGTCCATCGGCGAGCCGACGGGGAACGCCGGATCGTGGTCGTCGACGCCGCCAGCTGCGCCGAGGTCGGCACCCGGGCGATCTGACCGTCAGGTCGGCTTGCGGGAGAGGCCGACCGTGCGCACCAGCGCGGCGGCGGCGGCCAGTCCGGCCGCCACCCACGCGAGCGCCTTCACGGGCTCCACGCCGTTGGTGGAGTCGATCCACCCCGCCCACGCCACCCCGCCGAAGGCCAGGGCCGCTGCGAGCAGCCCCACCGCGAGGGAACGGAGCCGTCCCACGCCCACGACCACCTCGCCGATGACGAAGCCGAACAGCGGGCCGGCGACGAAGGGCAGCGTCCCCGTGAACTCGTACTCCCCGAGGACGAGTGCCCCGAGGGCGGCCACTGCCGCGGCGCACAAGATCCCGAGTCCGGCTCGTAGCAGGGTCACGGCGAGCCACCGTACCGGTGGAGGGCGGCGGACTGGCACGCGCCCTCTATCCTGCGCCCATGCCTTCCGGTTCTGGCCCTCGTGGCACCAATGCGCCTCTGGCGGCGAGCCCCTCGTCGACGTCCGACTGGCCCGTCCAGGCGGCCGACGCCATCGAGCGGGCCGTGGGCTCGGTGCGCGACAAGACCACCGGGCCCGCCATCACGGCGGCCCGCTGGCTGGTCTACGGCACCTTCGCGCTGGTCGTGGGCGCCGTCGTGGGCGTCCTGCTGGCCATCGCCGGCGTGCGGATGCTCGACGTGTACCTCCCTGACGCCTGGGTGGGTGAGCAGCACACCTGGGTCGCCCACCTGCTCGTCGGCTCGCTCTTCACGCTGGCCGGGGCCCTGCTGTGGTCGCGCCGCTCTGCCCCCGCCACCGATTGACCATCAGCAGGCAACGGGAATGCTCGTGCCCCTCGCACGGGTTCCCACGTCCGTCCACCATTGCGAGAGGCACCGATGAGCAACCCCACCCCTGACGTCCGCGACGTGATCATCGTCGGCTCGGGCCCGGCCGGCCTGACAGCGGCCGTGTACACCGCCCGAGCGAGCCTCGCCCCCCTCGTGATCGAGGGCGAGCCCTCCTCCACCTCCGACCAGCCGGGCGGCCAGCTCATGCTGACCACCGAGGTCGAGAACTTCCCCGGCTTCCCTGAGGGTGTCATGGGGCCCGAGCTGATGATGCGCTTCCGCGAGCAGGCCCTGCGCTTCGGCGCCGACATCCGCACCGAGAAGGTCAGCCGGGTGGACCTGTCGGCCCAGCCCTTCGGCGTGTGGGTGGGCGACCCCGATGCCCCCACGCCCACGTACCAGGCCAAGGCCCTCATCATCTCGACCGGGGCCCAGTCCCTGATGCTGGGGCTGCCCGACGAGGGTCGTCTCATCGGCCACGGCGTGTCGACGTGCGCCACCTGCGACGGCTTCTTCTTCCGGGACCACGAGATCGCGGTGGTGGGTGGCGGCGACTCCGCCATCGAGGAGGCCACGTTCCTCACCAAGTTCGCCCGCAAGGTCACGCTCATCGTGCGACGCGACCAGCTGCGCGCCAGCAAGATCATGCAGGAGCGAGCCTTCGCGAACCCGAAGATCGAGATCCGCTGGAACGCCGTGGTCACCGAGATCGTCGGGGACACCAAGCTCGACCACATCGTGGTCCAGGACGTGACGACCGGCGAGACCGCTGACCTGCCGGTGACGGGCCTGTTCGTCGCCATCGGCCACAAGCCCAACACCGACCTCGTCAAGGGCCAGCTGGAGCTCGAGGACAACGGCTACCTCGTGACGGGCCGGTGGGGTGGCGCAGCCACCACCAACGTGGCCGGCGTGTTCGCCTGTGGCGACGTGCAGGACCACACCTACCGCCAGGCCATCACCGCGGCCGGCTCCGGTTGCCAGGCCGCCATCGACGCCGAGCGCTGGCTCGAAGCCCAGCACGGCTGACGCCGGGTGGGAATGCCCACCTCCCCGACCTGGTTGGAGGATCCGTACGAACCCATTGGAGGATCCTGGAATGCCCACCACCCTGACTGATGCCACCTTCGACGAGGAGATCGCCGGTTCCACCGAGCCCGTGCTCGTCGACTTCTGGGCCGAGTGGTGCGGACCCTGCAAGATGATCGCTCCGATCCTCGAGCAGATCGCCGAGGAACAGGCGGGGAAGATCCGAATCGCCAAGCTCAACGTCGACGACAACCCCGACATCGCACGCCGCTTCGACGTGATGAGCATCCCGACGCTGATCGTGTTCCAGGACGGTCAGCCCGCCAAGCGCATGGTCGGTGCCAAGGGCAAGGGGCAGCTCCTCGAGGAGCTGAGCGACTTCCTCGTCTGACCCTGCATCGAACCTTCAGGACCCCGACACCACTGCCTTCCAGGGGGTTCTCCACAAGGTTCCACACAGGTTGTGGACAACGTCAACCTCCTGTTGAACCACAGACCCTCGACGCGATGTCGAGGGTCTGTTGCCTTCTACGGGGCGGTCGGCTTGCCCTCCGTCATGGCCCGGTAGATCCGCTCGAGATCCTCGAGGCCGCCGAACTCGACGACGACCTTGCCCTTGCCATCTGCCGATGCCATCGAGATCTTGACCCGCGTGTCGAGATGATCGGCGAGCAGCTCCTCGAGCTCGAGCAAACCGGGAGCACGCAGGCGCTTGGGAGCCGCTCCACCCGATGGTGACGCGCTCGGCCCGTCGGGGGCGCCGGTCTCCTCGGCGCGGTCGTTGTGGACCCGCACGGCCTCCTCGGCTTCACGGACGGACAGCCCCTTGGCGACGATGTCCTTGGCCAGTCGCTCCTGGAACACGCGATCCGGGGTACCGAGCAGCGCCTTGGCATGACCCGCCGCAAGCTGGTTCTCGGCGACCAGCCGCTGGATCGACGGTGGGAGCTGGAAGAGTCGCAGTGTGTTGGCCACGCTGGAACGGGACTTGCCGACCTTCTGGGCCACCTGCTCCTGCGTGAGGTCGAAGTCCTCCATGAGCTGCTGGTAGGCGGCCGCCTCCTCCAGCGGGTTGAGGTCTTCCCGATGCAGGTTCTCCACGAGTGCCTGTTCGAGCGAGAGGACATCATCGACCGCCCGCACGACCACCGGGATCGACGGCAGCCCGGCACGCTTGGCGGCCCGCCATCGACGCTCCCCCGCGATGAGCTCGAAGCGGTCGTCCCCGACCTCGCGCACAAGGATGGGCTGGAGCACACCTAGCTCGGCGATCGACGCCGTGAGGGTGGCCAGGGACTCCTCATCGAAGTAGTTGCGCGGCTGGTGCGGGTTCGGTGCGATCGACTCGACCGGCACCTCTCGCAACGCCGATCCCGCCTCGCCCGTGATGTCCGTGGGGATCAGGGCCCCCAGTCCCCTACCGAGCCCGCTGCGGCGTGCCACCGCTCACCTCCTTGGCCAGCTCGCGGTAGGCGATCGCCCCGCGAGAGCTTGCGTCGAACGCGATGATGGGCTGCCCGAACGACGGGGCTTCCGAGAGTCGCACCGTCCGGGGCACCACATTGCGGCAGACCTTGTCACCGAAGTGCTCGCGCACCTCGTTCACCACCTGATCAGCCAGCTTCGTGCGAGCGTCGTACATCACGAGGATGATGGCGCTCACCTCGAGACCTGGGTTGAGGTTGCGCTGCACGAGGTTGACGTTGCGGAGCAGCTGCCCCAACCCCTCGAGGGCGTAGTACTCGCACTGGATCGGCACGACCACCTCGGTCGCCGCCGCCAACCCGTTGACCGTCAGGAGCCCCAAGGAGGGCGGGCAGTCGATGAGCACGAAGTCGTAGTCATCGTGCACCTCCTCGAGCGCCCGCTTCAGCCGCAGCTCTCGACTGAAGGCAGGGACCAGCTCGATCTCCGCGCCGGCCAGGTCGAGAGACGACGGGGCGCAGAAAAGGTTCCGGACCGAGGTTGCCTCGACGCAGTCCTCGATCGGGAGGTCGTGGAGGATGACGTCGTACATCGAGCCCTGGAGATCTCGGATGTTGATGCCGAGGCCGGTACTGGCGTTGCCCTGCGGGTCGAGGTCGACCACCAGCACTCGGTAGCCGATGTCGGCCAGGCAGGCCCCGAGGTTCACGGCGGTGGTGGTCTTGCCCACCCCTCCCTTCTGGTTTGCGACGGCCATCACCCGGGGGAGGTCCCGGGCAAAGCTCGCCCGGGCCGGTGGGACTGGCTCTGGCTGCTCCTCGGCCGAGGCGACGGACGCCGGGCCCACGGGTGTGGAGGCGGCATCACCTGGGGTTGCCGGCGCGGTGGTCTCCTCGACGCCGGGCGCAGCCTCCAGGGCCTCCTGGATATCGTCGATCTCCGGGGACAGGATCGCAGGAGCCACGCGAGCCGGCGGATCGGACGATTCGGGGTTTACCGACGCGGCATGCGGGGCGTCTGGATCGACCGTGAGCAGCTGCTCGAGCTCAGCTAGATCGTCGAGGCCCGGCAGGGGACCCCGCTGGGGCGGCGCGGAGGGCGCCACCGGTACCACGGGCGTCGCCGCAGGTGCCGGGTTCCCCCCGTGTTCGCCGTTAGCGCCGTCGGCCGGTTCGGGTGGATCCGGTGTCGTGGCTTCGGCTGCTTCGTCCGATTGGTCCCCGCGCAAGCGCTCGAAGATGGCGCGCCCGCGGGCTGCCGCATCGTCTGACTCGGTCACCGCTGCATCCTGCCTGGTCGGACCTCGATGCGCAAGGAACCTACGAGATGTTCCACGTGGAACCCTCAACCAATGCGTCGGCGACTGGGTCGATGTGTTCCACGTGGAACATCATGTCAGAAGAGCGGCCGCTTGCGGGGCATCCCATCGCGCCGGGGGAACTGGTCGGGGCAGGGCCGAACTTGCAGCAGCACCTGCATGACCGGAGATGACACCGATCGCGGGCCCAGCCGGAGCCCCAGCGCCTCCAGCGGTTCGGCCCACCATCGGGACTCTGTGCTCGGTGGTTCGCTCACCACCAGCCGGCCGCCGATCCGCAGCAGGGGAGCCGCACATTCGGCGGTCACCGCCGGCGACCCAAAGCCCCGTGCCACTACGGCATCCGCGCTTCCCCGCAGCTCGGTTCGCCCCAGCACCTCCGCGCGCCCGTGGATGACCCGGGTCGTCCCGAGGCCCAGGGCATCCACGGCTTGCTCGAGGAACGCACAACGCTTCGCCATCGCGTCCACGAGCACGACCTCGAGGTCGGGGCGCACCGTCGCCAGGACCAACCCGGGGACGCCTCCCCCGCTGCCCAGGTCCACGACTCGTCCGTGCACCCCCATCACAGCGTTGACGAAGCCGACGGCATGAGCGATGTGATCTTCTACCGCGCCCGGTCCTAGAAACCCGAGCTCCCGCGCCCGCCCCAGCTGTTGCACCAGCGCGTCCTGCACGACGGCCAGCCTAGTGGACACGCCCGTGGGCATCGTCCGGGGCGTGGGGTGGCCCCGATGGGGCTCGGGGCCGCCCTCGGACCGGCGGTTGCGTGGCCCCGGACCACCGCGGATCCGGGGCCAATTCCGGCATCCGCCGCGCCCCGAAAACGCAAGCGCCCCGGGAGGACCTCCCGCGGCGCAAGGCGAACAGCGAGCCCAGTGCGGGCGTCAGGCGTCGGGTAGGATGATGACGCGGCGGCGGTTGTCCTCGCCCTCAGACATCGTGCGCGCCCCGTCGATCTCGTTCACCGTGTCGTGGACGACCTTGCGATCCGGCGGGCTCATCGGCTCGAGCGCCTTCTGCACGCCGGAGGCAACAACGTCCCCGGCGATCTGTCGGACGAAGCGCTCGAGGGCTTCACGCCGGCGCTGGCGGTACCCGCCCACGTCGACCCGGATCCGGGCATGGGTCTCGCCAGGCTGCTGACGCTGCAGCACGCTCCGAGCGAGCTCCTGGACCGCCTGGAGCGTCTGACCCTTCGGTCCGATGAGCAGGCCGAGGTCGTCGCCGGTCACGTCGAGCTCCACCGTGCCTTCTTCAGCGGGCGTCGCCGCAACCTCCCCATCGAGCCCGAAGGCATCGAGCAGGTCGAGCAGGAACCCACGTACCACTTCGCCTTGCGCCGCCAACTCGGTGTCGCTCATCTCGATCTTCTCCTCGTCGTCGTCGAACTGGTCGCCTCGCCCGCCACTGCGGGCTCTTCCGCCACGGTTGCCGCCGCGCGTCCCGCGGTCACGACTGCGTCCGCCTCCTGCCGGCCGGTCCACGGCGACGGGATCGACATCGACACCTGCCGGCGCCTCGGCCGGGCCCGTGGCTGCCGCTGGCGCTCCCGGCGTGGGGCCGTTCGCCCCCGTGCGCCCGCCACCCTGGGCCTTTCCGCCCTCGCGGCCGCGTCCCCGTTCGCCTGACTTCGGCCCTCGTCCGGCCGGTCGGCCCTTGCGGTCGCGCCGTTCGACCTTGGGTCGAGGCTGGGTCGGTCGCACGCGGGCTCGGACCCGAGCCTCGCCGCGCGTCCGGCCGAACAGGCCGGTGCGGGGTTCCTCGACCACCTCGAACTCGGCATCCTGCTCGTCCACACCGAGCTGATCGAGCGCCGCATCTTTGGCCTCTTCGATCGTCTTGCCAGTTGTCTCGACCCATTCCATCAGCGACGCTTCTTCTTCTTCTTGGACCGGTTCACACCAGTTCGGGCGGTGGGGGACGGGGGCGTCGCGCCGTTGGGCGACGCTGCCTTCGTCGGCGGCGGGGTGCGGGTGACCGGCGCCTCGGGCGCCTTGGCCTTGCGGCCCAGGCGGGGGAGCGAGTCGGTGCCACCGTGCTCCTCCTTGAGCTTCTTCGCCTCGACGGCGGCCTTCTGGGCCTGCGCACCGAGCGAGTCCTCACCGTGGTAGAGGGTGCGGGTGATGTAGTGCTGCATCCCAATCCGGTAGAGGTTCGAGGTCACGAAGTACACGACCAGCGCCGCCGGCGACACGAAGGCAAAGAACACGAACATTGCCGGCATCAGCCGCATCAGCATCTTCTGCTGAGCGGGCATCTCGGCGTTGGGGTTCCGACCCTGGATCTGCTTCTGCTGGTAGTACGACGACACAGCCACGATGGCCACCATCGCCACGTGGGGCAGGCCATGCATGAAGCCCTGCGACAGCGCTTTCTGGGCGCTCTCCGCGAGATCCACCCCGAAGGCCGTCATGCGGTTGGTGTGCGTGAGGGCTTGGTACAGGGCGGAGGACGGATCGTTGAGGTGCTTGGGGTTGAATGCGCTGCCGTCCGGGGTCAGCCGCGTGAGGCCTCGGATCACGTTGAACAGGAGCATGAACACCGGTGCCTGCAGCAGGAGCGGGAGGCAGCCACCGAGGGGGTTGAGCTGGTTCTCCTTGTAGAAGGCCATCAGCTCTTCGTTGAGCTTCTGGCGATCGTCCTTGTACTTCAGCTGCAGTCGTCGCATCTCCGGCTGGAGCCGCTGCATCTGGATCATGCTGCGGGTGCCCTTGAGGGTGAACGGCGTCGTCACCACCATCACGACGAGCGTGAGCATCGCGATCGCGATCGCGTAGTTGGGGACCACGTCGTAAAAGGCACTCAGCACCTTGGCGACGACCTCGAAGAGGCCTTCGAACATCAGTTCGCCTTTCCGTCAGGGACCGGGTCGAAGCCCATGCCACCCCAGGGGTGGCAGCGGACCAGACGTCGGAGGGTGAGCCACGAGCCGCGCGCGGCGCCGTGGCGCTCAAGGGCCTCGAGGGCGTAGGTGGAACAGCTCGGGTCGAACCGACATGGCGACGGTCGACCGGCGGTCAGGTGGCGGTACCCGCGCACCAGCAGGCGCAGAACCCGGGCGACCGGGCTCATCGGGGACTCCGGGAGGTAGCCGCCAGCAGCGCCTCCTCCAAGGTGGCGAGCACCTCGGTCCATGGCAGCCGGGCGAGCTTGGCGTTGGCGCCGAGCAGGTACGAGCCGGACGGGAGGCGCCCCGCGGACTGCAGCTCTCGCAGCCCGGCGCGCAATCGGCGACGGATCCGGTTGCGCAGGACCGCACCGCCCGCCGCTCGACCGATCGCGAAGGCCACGCGGGGCGGCTCGATCGGGGCGCCAGGCGCGGAGGCCAGCCAGGTCACGGAGAGGGGACCGCACCGGCCGCGCTGCCCGTTGCGCCGCAGCGCGGCAAAGGCGGCCCGGTTGGTCACGCGCCAGAGCTGCGGGCGCGATGGAGCCCGCTGATCGCCTCCGAGCGCGGTGGTCACCCTGAATGGTCCGGCCTAGGCCGAGAGGCGCTTGCGGCCCTTGAGGCGGCGAGCCCGGACCACCGCCTGGCCGGCACGGTCCGACATCCGGTGACGGAAGCCATGACGCTTGGCGCGGCGACGGTTGTTGGGCTGGAACGTGCGCTTCACTTCGTGCCTCCTCGTCTGCGGGGCCTGACGGACCCGGCAGCGATGAACCTGATGGTGCGCGAACCGCCGAAGTTGGGGGCGGCCCGGCGGGAGCGATCCTGCGGGGCACCACGACGCGCCGGAACCCGGCACCCGTTGGTGCTCGGGGAACGCTAGAGGGTGGGTGCCGTCGCGGGCAACCTGAGCAGCCCGTCGCAGTGGGTTACCACACGAGGACGCCGGTCGAGCGGATCATCCACCCCCGCTGACCTGGGAGAACACAGATCTCCACAGACCCCTTGCCGAGCCGTCAGGTGCTGGTGCTACGGTGCCCGAACCGTCACGGCGGCTTGTGGGCAGACGCTTCCGCTGCTTCTCAGCCCCTCGTGGCGGGCTCGGCCGCCTGGCTCACCGATCCCCGCTCCCTGGGGGGCGATGGGCCTCCAGCAGTCGTTTTCCACAGGTGTGGACGTCGCTGTGGACGTCCCTCGACCAGGAGGCAGGCCCCGGGGTGAACGAGGCGCAGCGGTTGTGGGACGAATGCGCCGGCATCGTGCGGGCCCAGGTATCCGAACCGGTGTGGCTCACCTCGTTCGAGGCGGCCCGTGGTGTGAGCTTCGACGGCTCAACCTTCACGCTCGCGGTCCCGTCGTTCCTGGCCAAGGAGCGCATCGAAGGCCGCTATCAGTCCCTCGTGCGCGATGCGCTCACCGAGGTAGGAGCAGGTGACGTGGCCCTGGCCCTGCAGATCGCGCCGAGCGAGCCGGAGCCCGCCTGGACGGTCGCTCCGGCGGCGTCGACGCCCGCGCCATCTGCGCCGGCGATGGGTCCTGGTGCCATCACGACCCAGGACATCAACCCTCGGTACACCTTCGAGACCTTCGTGATCGGACCATCGAACCGCTTCGCCCACGCGGCAGCCCTCGCGGTGGCCGAGACACCGGCGCGGAAGTACAACCCGCTGTTCATCTACGGCGACGCCGGCCTGGGCAAGACGCATCTGCTCCAGGCGATCGGCCACTACGTGCGGGAGAACTACCCCACCTACCGGGTCCGCTACGTCACCTCCGAGGCCTTCCTCAACGAGTTCATCGATGCGGTGCGCCAGCGCACCAACGACAGCTTCAAGCGTCGCTATCGGGACGTCGACGTGCTGCTCGTCGATGACATCCAGTTCATCGAGGGCAAGACGGAGACCCAGGAGGAGTTCTTCCACACCTTCAACCACCTCCATCAGGCCAACCGCCAGATCGTGCTGTCGTCGGATCGGCCGCCCGACGCCATCGGCACCCTCGAGGACCGGCTCCGCAGCCGCTTCAAGATGGGCCTGATCACCGACGTGCAGCCCCCCGACCTCGAGACCCGCCTCGCCATCCTGCGCAACAAGGCGGAGCGCGAGGCCACATGGATCCCTCCCGAGGTGCTCGACTACATCGCCACCAACATCACCGACAACATCCGGGTGCTCGAGGGTGCGCTCATCCGGGTGGCGGCGTTCGCCAACCTCACCTCCGAGCAGCTCAGCATCGACACGGCCGCCCACGTCCTCAGCGACCTCCTCACGGCCCGCCAGCCCAAGCCGATCACGCCCGCCGTGATCCTCGAGGCCACCTCCAAGATGTTCGGCATCCCCATCGACGAGATCACCGGCAAGAAGCGCCAACGACCGCTCGTCACCGCCCGCCAGGTCGCCATGTACGTCTTCCGCGAGATGACCGACCTCAGCTACCCGGCCATCGCCCGAGAGTTCGGCGGGCGCGACCACACCACCGTCATCCACGCCGTTGAGAAGATCAGCGCTCAGATGCAGACCCAGCGCCCCACGTACGACCAGGTCACCGAGCTCGTCCAGACCATCCGGACCGGCTCGTGATCATGGCCCGCAACGTTGGGGACGACCTGTGGACGGCCTCCATCGCAACAGCCGCCCCTGTGGGCAACTCGGGCACCCTGGCACCCGCCTCCCCCTCCGGCCTCCTCCCCTGTGCGATCCTGGGGACGACAGTCGAACAACCGCACCCCCGCTGACCTGGGCAAACGCCCGGTCATCCACAATCCACAGCCCCTACCACCACTCCTTCGTTTGTCAGCACAACACGACGGTAGAAAGCGAGTCACGGCGTGAAGTTCCGATGTGAGCGTGATGTCCTCGTCGAAGCGCTCGGCAGCGCCGGGCGCGCGGCGGCCGGACGGGGTACCTCGTTGCCGGTGCTGTCGGGTGTCCGCGTCGAGCTCACCCGCAACCAGCTGCGCCTGACCGGCACCGATCTCGAGCTCACCATCGCCGTACAGATCGAGGTGGCGGGCGCGGGCGACGGCGTCACCGTCCTGCCCGGTCGGCTGGCCGGGGACATCGTGCGGGCCCTGCCTGGTGGCAGCGTCGACTTCGAGGTCGACTCGGACGAGGCCCGCATCTCCGCCGGCCGCTCCGAGTTCTCGCTGCGCACGCTCCCAGCCGACGAGTTCCCCCGCCTCCCGGAGCCCACGGGCGACGCCGTCACGTTGGGCAGCGCGGAGCTGGCCAGCGCGCTGTCCCAGGTGGTGCGGGCCGCGTCGGGGGACGACGCCCGCCCGATCCTCACCGGCGTGCTGCTCGCGGCCCACGAGGGCGGCATGCGCCTCGTCGCCACCGACTCCTATCGCTTGGCGATCCGCGATCTGCCCGGCACATCGGTGCTCGCTGAGGGCCAGCACGTCCTCGTGCCTTCTCGGGCCCTGCAGGAGCTCGCCCGTGTCCTGTCCGCCGGCGAGACCCTCAGCATCCGCCTCGGCGAGCGCGACGCCAGCTTCGAAATCGGGGGTACGCGCCTCACCACCGTGCTCATCGAGGGCGAGTTCCCGCCGTACGAGCGCCTGATCCCGCAGTCGC
>JBKJSO010000175.1:0-14598 GCA_046595835.1 Acidimicrobiales bacterium
CGGTCTCGCCCGAGGCGCCCGTGACCGCCTCGTGGAGGAGTTCCAGGCGGGCACGGGTGCGGGCGCGCTGGTGCTCTCGCTCAAGGCCGGTGGCACAGGGCTCAACCTCACCGCCGCCAGCCACGTCGTGCTCTACGACCGCTGGTGGAACCCGGCCGTGGAGGACCAAGCCCGTGACCGGGCATGGCGCATCGGTCAGACCCGAACGGTGGTGTCGCACCGCCTGGTGTGCCCGGGCACGGTGGATGAGCGGGTCGAGGAGGTGGTGGCGGGGAAGCGCCACATCGCGGATCTCGTGCTGCCCAAGTCGAGCTCCCTCGCCGATCTGTCCGCCGACCAGCTGCGCGTGGCGCTCGGACTTCGCTCCGACGCGCTCCTCACCGAGGAGGACCTGTGAACGAACCCCGTCGCAACCACGGTGGTAGTGGTGGTGGAAAGAGCCGTCGCCGCAAGCAGGGCGGTGCTGCCGCGGCCAAGCCTCGGGTCGTCGATCTCTGGCAGCCCGTGCCGGCCCTGCCGGATCCGTCGTCGATCGCACCAGCCAGCGACCCCCGAATGCTCGTGCGGTCGCTCGGCGACCCGCCGCTGTCGGGCCAGGGCGCGGTGGCCGAGCACTACATGGGGGCCGTGCTCGACCGTGCCGCCGGCCTGGCCACCGCGTTGGCGGCGGCCGCAGGACTCCTCGCCGAACCCGCGGAGGACTGACCGCTCCACCTCCTCGGGCCAGTCAGGCCAGGTGGTCGAGGACGGCGGCCCAGCCGCCTTCGGTGGCTGGCGGGATCACGGTGTCCGCGAGGTCGAGGGCCACCTGGTGGGACCCGGCGGGGACGAGGCGCACGGCCGCGGCGGCCAGCAGCTCGACGTCGTTGGGGCCATCGGCCAGTGCGAGCACCCGGGTGCTGTCGATCCCGCGCGCCGCGCAGAAGGCCACCACGCCGTCCCACTTCGACTGATGGCGCGGCGCCGCGGTGAGCGACGCCAGACCCGGGAAGTCGATCGAGCGATCGAGGTGCACCTCGACGAGCGGCTCGAGGGCCGCGAAGGCGGCCTCGGCGGCCTCGAAGGGCACGCCGATCATGCTGAACCCGAGGACAGCCTCGCCGGCCACCGTCGCCCGCAGATCGTCGCTGGATCCGTGCGTGGCCGGTGACCACCGACGACCAGCGGTGTCGCCGAGCGCAGCGATGTGGGCTGGGTTCGTGTCAGGCGACTCGCTGATGAACACGTCGTAGACGGGGTGGTCGACGTAGATGACCGGGCTCAGCCCCACCGACGCGAAGGCGTCGTAGGCGGCCAGGGCCTCCTCAGCGGGGAACGGCGCCCGGTGAAAGCGCGCGCCGGTGGCCAGGTCGATGCCGAGGGCGCCGTTGAGGACCACCGCGGGCGGGGCCAGGCCGAAGCGGGCCAAGGGCGCTTGGGTGGAGGCGAGGCGCCGGCCGGTGGCGACGAGGAGCGGGATGTCCCGAGCCGCCAGCTCGCGCACGGCGTCGAGCACCGGCGCCGGCAGGTGATCGTCGGTGTGCCAGAAGGTGCCGTCGAGATCGGTGACGACGAGCTCCACTGCGGGCATCGGTTGAGTCTCCCGGCTGCGCTCGATCCGGGGCAAGGCGGTTGCATGCTCAGAAGACGCCTGCGTCGACCCCGGCAGCCAGCGTGGCGGCCTGCTCGCGCGCGACGGCGAGGTGCTCGCCGGTGACCGATCCGCTGACGACGATCGGCGGCAGCGCTTCCTTCCAGCGGAGGCCGACGAGGATGCGTGTCACGTCACGCACCGCGCCCGTGCCGTCGTTGCCGCCCTTGGCGATCAGTAGGTACGGCATCCCCGGACGGCGGTCGGGCACCTCCTCGAACCACGGGTAGATCCGCTCGAGGAAGTCCTTCATCAGGCCCGACACCATCCCGAAGTTCTCTGGCGTGATGAGGACGGCGGCGGCGGCTGCCTCGACGTCGTCGATCCCGGCATCGGGCGCTGGCAGCGAGCGGACTCGACGTGTGGTGGCGGCGTCGGCGAAGCCGTCGCGCACCGCGTCGCGCAGCGCGGCAATCGAAGGCGGCACCGGGTGCCACACGACGAGCAGGTCTCCGGCCACCGGTCGACGGTACCCGCGCTCGACGCGCGTGAGGATCGAGCTCAGGGAGCCACTGACCCGCGGCGGACCGGCCAGCCAGGCGGGGCGTCGATGCACACGTCGCGAAGAGCGGGCTGCCAACCGATGCCGGGCTCGTAGCGACGCACGACGGTGGCGGGGATGCCGGCCAGCACCGCATGGTCGGGGAACTCGCCTCGCACCACCGCTCCCGCGCCGACCACCGTGTTCCGCCCGAGCCTCGTGCCGGGAAGGATGACGGCTCCGGTTCCGAGCCAGGAGCCAGCGCCGATCTCAACGGGATCGTTGGCCGGCCACTGCTGGCCGATGGGGGTGCCCGGGTCGGCGTAGACGTGGTTCTGGTCGGTGACGTAGCAGTTGGGGCCGGTGATCACGTCGTCTCCGATCACGAGCGACTGATGGGCCACGAGGTGGCTGCCCCGGCCGATCAGGCACCGCTCGCCGATGCGCAGGACCGGTGAGGTGGCGCCCTGCGGGAGGGGCTGGCCCGGCGCCATGCCCACCGACATCGTGACGTTCGACGCGACGAGCGTGGCTGGGCCGATGGCGATGTGCTCCTCGCCGAGGTTGTCGCCCGGAGGGAAGCAGATGAGGGCGCCGTCGCCGAAGGATGCGAAGCGCCGACCGAGCCGGTGCTGGGGTCCGACCCCGCCCGCCCAGCGCATCCAGGCCCACAGCCGGTGGGCGACGGGGGCCGACACGACATGGGCCCAGCGCTGGAAGGTCACGCCGGAAGGATGGCCGACCGGCCCGGTGGATTGCCACCACGAGCGATCCATGCGCACCACTAGCGTGCCGCCGATGGACGGACGTCAGCTCATCTCGTCGGGCTCCCCCTACGAGCTCGTGGTCGGCTACAGCAGGGCGGTGCGCGTCGGCCCCCGAGTGGTGGTGGCGGGCACGGCGGCCCAGTGGCCCGATGGCTCCGTCGACGCGGATCCTGGCGCGCAGGCCCGTCGGTGCTTCGAGATCATCGGCGATGCCCTCGACGAGGCGGGCGCGTCGTTCGCTGATGTCGTGCGCACGCGCGTGTACCTCGTGAATGCGGGGGACTTCAGCGCCATCGGTGAGGTGCACGGCGAGATCTTCCACGACGTGCGTCCGGCCAACACGACGTTGGTGGTGGCCGCACTCCTCAACGATGCGTGGAAGGTGGAGATCGAGGTCGAGGCGATCTGCGATCCCGACCGAGCCCCGAGGTAGGGCGTGGCCGGTCCGCTTGAGGCGCTCGAGGCGATCGCCCGCCAGGAGGTGGTGATCACCCCCACGCTGCGTCACCTCGAGGTGTTCACGCTCCGAGGTCTGCTCACGGTGATCTGGCACGGTGACCCCGACGCGGAGGCGGCAGTGGTGCTCGGCGGGGGAGCGATGGGCGGGCTCCTCGGTCCGGCCGACGGCCTCTACCACTGGCTTGGCCACGAGCTCGGCGCGTCGGGATCTGGCATCGGGGTGCTGCGCGTCGGCTGGCGCCGACCGAACGACCTCGAGCTGTGCACTCTCGACCTGCTGGCGGCCGCCGACCTCAGCGCCCGAGCCGGCGCCACGATGCTCGTCACGGGCGGGCACAGCTTCGGGGGTGCCATCGCCGTGCGGGCTGGGATCGCGATGGGGAGCTGGACGCGAGGTGTGATCACGTTCGCCACGCAGTCGGCGGGCTGCGAGGAGGCGGGCGGGCTGACGGCCCCGCTGCTCGCCTATCACGGCGACCATGACGAGCTGCTGCCGATGATGGCCAGCGAGGTCGTGTGCCACCTGGCTGGCGGCGAGGCCGAGATGGTGGTGTGCGAGGGGGCCGGGCACCTGCTCACCGAGGCGGCCGAGCGGCTCCGAGCCGAGGTGCCTGGCTGGATCCGCGGCCGCCTGGCCGGGGCAGACGCCGCTACGGGTTGACGTAGATGCGTCGGGGTGTGACGAGCACGGCGACGCGGCGCTCAGCCAGCATGGCTCGGTCGTAGTCAGCCCAGTCCTGGTGCTCGCCGCCGCCGGCGGCGGCGTAGATGGCCCGCAGGAGCCCTGGCACCGCGGCGGGGTCCACCCCAGGCAGATCGTCGTCGGGCCCGACGAGCTCGGCGGCCCCCTCAGCGGCGCACCAGGCCCATCCGGCGCGCCAGCTCAGCGTGGCAGCCGGCGTGTTGCGGAGGTGCTGCAGCTTCAGGGTGCCGGCCCGGCCGACGAAGGCGACGACGGATCGACCCGAGATGGGATGGTCCACCACACCAGCGTTCACCACGGTGGCGTGCACCGAGCCATCGCGGCGCAAGGTAGACAAGGTGGCGAGGCCGTGATCGAGCGCCACCAGGCGGCGGACGTCGTCGATCGAGGCCATGGGTGTCAGGGTACGAGCACGTCGATGGCTTCGTCTTCTCCGTCGTCGCCGTGGCCTGCTCGTGTGTTGCCGAGCCAGCTCTCGTAGAGACGGCTATAGACCCCGCCGGCGGCCACCAGGTCGGTGTGCGTGCCGAGCTCGACGATCTCGCCTGCATCGACCACCACGACGAGATCGGCCCGCTCCGCCGTCGACAGGCGGTGGGCGATGCTCACCAGCGTGCGCCCGGCGGCGAGCCGGTCGAGGGCATCGGTGAGGGCCTGCTCCGTCTCGGGGTCGACCGAGGAGGTGGCTTCGTCGAGGATCAGCAGACCCGGGTCCCCGAGCTGAGCGCGGGCGAGTGCGACCAGCTGGCGCTCACCCACGGAGAGGTTGCCGCCGCGCTCTCCGACGGGCGCGGCGAGCCCACCAGGGAGCTCGTCGACCCACCACGACAACCCGAGGGCCGCGAACGAGGCGAGCACGTCGTCGTCGGTGGCGCCGCTGCGGCCGACCCGAACGTTGTCGGCGAGCGACGTGTCGAAGAGGAAGCCGTCCTGGGGCACCATACGGATGGCCTCATGGCGGCGGCCGGGCGCCACCTGGCGCAGGTCGATGCCCCCTACTCGCACCGCGCCCGCGGTGGGGTCGGCGAGCCGGCACAGGAGCCTGGCGACGGTGGTCTTCCCAGAGCCGGTCTCGCCGACGACTGCGACGCTGGCTCCCGCCGGCAGGTGGAGGTCGACGCCGCGCAGCACCTCAGCGCCGGTTCGGTAGGAGAAGCGCACGCCGTCGAGGTCGACGGCCAGCGCGCCGTGGGGTAGGTCGACGCCGTCGACAGGCTCCACGACGTCGATGGGGGTGGCCAGCACCCCAAGGATCTTGCGCCAGCCCGCGATGGCCGTCTGCGTCTGGTCGAGGATCTCGCTGAGCTCGGAGATCGGCATGAGGAGGAGGTTCACGAGGAAGAGGAACGCCACGAGCTCGCCGAGGCCGAGGCCCCAGGCCGGGCCGTTGATCGCGCCGACCGAGACGACGGTGGCGAGCGTGATGGCGCCGAACAGATCAGCGGTGGGAAACATGATCGAGAACCACTTGGCCGCCCGCATCTGGGCCTTGTACTGCTCGTGGATGGCGCGGGCGAGACGCCGCCGGGTGCGCTCCTCGAGGCCATAGGCGAGCACGACCGGCGCGCCGGTGACGAGCTCCGACACCTCGGAGAGCGTGTCGCCCACCCGGGCCCGCACGTCGTCGTAGGCGGCCAGCTGTCGGTGCTGCAGGGCGCGCAGGATCGGGAGGAGGGGGAGGAACACGCCGATCGACACGAGCGTGAGCTGCCACGAGTAGACGGCCATCACGAGGAGCGTGGCAAGGATCAGGATCGTGTCGACGATCCACGCCACGGCACCCCACTCGGTGAACTGGGCGAGGGCTTCGATGTCGCTGGTGACGCGGGACACCAAGGCGCCACGGCGATGGTCAACGTGCTCTGCCATGGACAGGCGGTGGATGTGCGTGAAGGCCCGCACCCGCAGGCCGAGCAGGCTGGCCTCGGCGGCGCGGACGAGTCGGAGGAACGTGGCCCGGCTCACGAAGTAGAGGCTGACGATCAGCGCGCCCACCCCGGCGCATGACACCGCCACGAATCCAGGGCGGTAGCCAGCGTCGCCGAGCACGCCACGGTCGAGGATCTGCTGGATGAGCACCGGCACGGCGAGCTTGCCCACGGCGGTGGCCACGGCCAGCACGGCGGTGAGCGCGAGCCCCTGCTTCAGCTCAGGGGTGACGGCCAGCCCGCGGCGCAGCACGGACAGCGCGCCTGCGTCCTGCAGCTCGGTCTCCTCGGGGGTGGGCGCACGGTGGGTGCGCTCACGATCGTGGCTGCCTGGGGGCGAGCCGTCCGCGAGCACTTGGATGGCGGCATCGTGCCCATCGGGAGCATCGAGCTCCTCTGGCTCGAGAGCGGTGCGGCGGGAGCGCGGGCTCACGCCGCGTCCTGTTCGTAGGCCCGCACGAGGGCGGCGTAGGCGGGCACGGCGAGCAGCTCGCGGTGGGTGCCCGACGCCGTGATGCGGCCGCCTTCGAGCAGGAGGACGCGGTCGGCGAGAGCGATCGTGGAGACGCGGTGCGCGACCACCACCGTGGTGGCCGCGATGGAGCCGCGTAGCCCATCCAGGATGGCCCGCTCAACGCGCGGGTCGACGGCCGAGGTGGCGTCGTCAAGGAGGAGCAACCGGGGTTGCCGAAGCAGGGCCCGCGCGAGTGCGACCCGCTGGCGCTGACCGCCTGAGAGTGTGACGCCACGCTCGCCGATCACCTCGTCGAGGCCCTGCGGCATCCGCTCGACGAACGTGCGCGCGCGAGCCACCTCGAGGGCATGGAGCACCTCGGCATCGTCGATCGCAGCCCCGAGGGTGAGGTTCTCGCGCACCGTGTCGCCGAAGAGGAAGGTCTCCTGGAAGACGAGCGCCACGGCCTGGTGCAGCTGATCGGGGTCGGCCTCGGCAAGCGGCACCCCGCCGATGCGGATCTCGCCGCCGTCGGCATCGATCAGGCTGGCCAGCAGCGTGCACAACGTGGACTTGCCCGTGCCGGTGGACCCCACGAGGGCGACGACCTCGCCAGGAGCCAGGCGGGCGGACACGCCGTCGAGGACGATGTCGTCGCCGTGCGAGAAGCGCACGTCGTCGAGCACCACCTCGAGCGGCCCGTCGGGCAGTGAACGAGGGTGCTCGGGACGGGCCCGACTGGGCGCCCTGAGCACGCCGCGCACCCGATCGTTGGCCACCACCGCACGCGGGAGCTCCTCGAGCAGGAACCCGACGATCCGGAACGGGAAGGCGAGGATGCCGAACAGCGTCATGGCCTGCACGAGCTCACCGATGGTGACGGCCCCGAGCGAGAGGCGCCACGCGCCCACCGCGAGCACCGCCACCGTCCCGAGGTTGGGCAGGGCGTCGAGGCCTGGTTCGAAGGCGGCCCGGAGCCGGCCGACCACCAGCCGCTCGCGGCGCAGCTGGTTGGCAGCTGTCTGTAGACGACCCACCTCACGGCCTTCGAGGCCGAGCGTCTTCACGACGAGCACGCCCTCGAAGCTCTCGTGGGCTACCGAGGACACCTCGCCCACCTGGGCCTGGGCCCGGGCGGCGGGCTGCTCGACGCGCCGGGTGTAGTAGCGGTTGAGCAGCGCGAGGCTGGGGAACAGGGCCAGACCGATGGCCATGATGGCGGGATCCACCAGTGCGAGCTGCACCATCGACACGACGATGATCACCACCACGCCCAGCGAGAACGGCAGGGGCTGGAGCACGATGGTGGAGCGCTCGCAGTCGGCATCGGCGTGGGCCAGCAGCTCGCCCGCAGGATGGTCGTCGTACCAGCGCAGCGGCACGGCCAGGTAGCGATCGGTGACCTGGCGGAACCAGTGCACCTGCATCCGGCGCTGGGCCATCTGCCCGAAGTAGCGCCGCAGCACCACGCCGAGCATGCGTAGGAGCGAGGTCGCGACGATCGAGATGGCACCAACGGCCACAGCGTGGCGTCCGACGCCGCCGTGGAAGGCGGGGGTGAGGACATGGTCGGTGGCTCGCCCGAGCACGATGGTGCCGCCCACCGCCATCACCGCGAACAGCGCGGCACCCGTGACCGACACGGCAAAGGGCTTCGGTTGGGCGCGAACCGAGGCCCACAGCAGGCTCACGCCGCGCCGCAGCACGCTTTGATCCTGGTCGCCCCGGTCACTCACGAGCAGCGAACCTAACGGTGCTGACGCCGGGCCACCATGTGGGTTCGGGCGCTTGGCCTGCGACCGCGGTCAGGTGTTGCGCCACAGCTGCAGCGGGGTGCGATCGCGCGGCCCGGTGAAGGGGAGGTCCAACCACGCGCTGCCGTTGCCGGCCGACGCATAGGCGCCACAGACCACGTCGAGAACGCTTCGACCGAAGGCCGCGCCTACTTCGGGCGTCCGGCCCCCCCGCAGGTCGAGCGCGAAGGACTCCATCTGGGAGCGGTAGCCCAGCTGCTCAAGCTGTGGGGCGACGCCTTCAGGCACCCCCGGGAGCGGCACCTCCACGCCGTTGCGCTCGAGGAGCAGGTCCGGGAGCAGCTCGAGCCGCACGACCCCCTCGGGCGACGATGCCTGGGCATCCCACGTGGGCGTGTGGCCGCCGCGCCAGCTCGTGATCACGCGGGCGATCAGCCCGGAGTCGAAGGCGAGGTGGACCTCTGCGTGCTCGTCGACGGGATGATCGGCGGCGCCTGTGAGCGTGGCCCGAACCTCGACGGGCCGGGCCGGCGCCGCCAGCAGGAGAGCGATGGCGAGGGGGTGCACGCCGAGGTCGAACAGCACACCGCCGCCCCACGCCTCGGTGAGGAAGTCGCCCCAGGTCGGCCGGCTCTGCAGCGCTCGCACCTCGAGCACATCGATGGCGCCGAGCTGGGTGGCGTGCTGGAGGGCCAGGCGCACGATCGGTGCGTGCATGAGGTTCTCGGCGTAGGCGATCGTGGCCCCTGCCTCAGCGGCCGTCACCAGGGCGTCGGCCTCGGCAAGGGTGGTGCACAGCGGCTTCTCCACCAGCGCGCCGGCGCCCGCCTGCACGGCGTGCAACACGTGCTCGGCATGCAGGGCCGGTGGCGTGCACACGACCACGCCGCGGGCCCCATGGGGCAGCTCGTCGTAGGTGCAGGCGGTGGCCCCAAGCCGATCGGCCGATGCGGCGGCGCGATCGGCGTCGCGCGAGGCCACCGCGGAGATGCGAACGCCCGGTACCTGGTCGATGGCGTAGCCGTGCACGGCGGCGATCCACCCGACGCCGGCGAAGGCTAGGTCGACGATGGGCTCGTCGGCCACCGATCAGGTGTCGCGGAGCGCCGCGACGACAGGGGCGAGGGCCTCCATGGTGTCGCCCTGGAAGACGATGTAGGAGGCATCCCAGCGGTCGCGCCGCATGCGCAGGTCGTCCGCGATCTGCTCCACCGTGCCGATGCACGTGTGGGGGTAGGTCTCGAGCTCCTCGGGGGGCAGGCCGAAGAGCGGCGCCATCATCTCCGCTGTGCCCTTGCGGTCGTCGGTGATGATCCCCGCGAACTGCAGCATGTTGATCTCGAGGTCGTCATACCGGTCGCCGGCCGCCTCTCGTACCCAGGCCAGCTTCTTGTCGGTCTCGCCGGCGGCACCGTTCTGCGCAGCCGCGGCGTCGACGTGGCCGCTGTGGATCGACGGGTTGATGCCGACGATCTGGGCCTCTCGAGCGGCGATCGACAGGACGCGCTTGGCGCCTCCGCCGATGAGGAACGGCGGCGGCGACTGCAGGGGCTTCGGGAGCCCGTCGTAGCCGGCGATCTCGTAGTGCTCGCCGGAGAAGCTGAAAGGACCGGGCGCGAAGCAGCCCTTGATGACCGCGATGCCCTCCTCCATGCGCGTCACCCGCACCCCGGCCGCGTCCATCGGGATGCCCGACTGCACGTAGTCGCTCTGCATCCACCCGGCGCCCAGGCCCACCTCGACTCGGCCGCCGGAGAGCACGTCGACCGTGGCCAGCTCCTTGGCCAGCACCACCGGGTGCTTGTAGTCGTTGTCGAACACGAGAGCGCCGACCCGAAGCTCGGTGGTGGCGTCGGCCGCGGCCATCATGGCGGGGAGCGGGGCGAGCTGATCGCCGAAGTGGTCGGGCAGGAACAGCGTGGAGTAGCCGAGGTCTTCCGCCTTGCGAGCCAAGGCCGCCCAGTCGCCTCCGGTGGGGGCGGTGCTGAGCTGGATGCCGAACCGAAAGCGTCGTGCGTGGGCCATGAGCGGGCACGCTATCTCGCCATCCGGTAGCGTCAGCACCCCTTCGCACCCCCGTCCGCGCCCGGACAGGGGTGCTCACGCGCGTCCCTTGGAGCCCTAACGGTGTCCCAACATCCTGAGGTACCTCTCGAGCAGGCCTATCTCGATCGGGCCTACGCGCACCTCGCCGACATGCGCGCTCGCACGCGCGCGGCGGCGTCGATCACCGAGTCGGCCGCGCAAGCCGTCGACTCCGCCGTCGCCAGGGCGCACCTCGAGCGACGCCTACGCAGCCTCGACACCGACGTCGACGGGCTGACCTTCGGTCGCCTCGACGCCCAGGACGGCGAGCGCTGGTACGTGGGGCGACGACATGTGGAGGACGCACGGGGCGATCCCGTCGTGGTCGACTGGCGGGCCCCGATCTCCACGCCCTTCTACCGGGCGACGGCCGTGGATCCGATGGAGCTGTCGCGCCGCCGACGGTTCGTCATGACCAAGCGTCGGATCGACGATCTCTTCGACGAGGTGTTCGACGACCCCGACAGCGTCGACGCCGCCCACCACGGCGGCATTCCCGATCCGCTCCTCGCTGAGCTCGAGCGGTCGCGCACCGGTGAGATGCGCGACATCGTTGCCACCATCGCCGCGGAGCAGGACGTCGTCATCCGAGCCGAGCTGGCGACCTGTCTCGTGGTGCAAGGCGGCCCGGGCACCGGCAAGACCGCGGTCGGCCTGCACCGCGCGGCCTTCTTGCTCTTCGAGCACCGGATCGAGCTCGACCGTGAGGGGATCCTCGTCGTGGGTCCCAACCCGCTGTTCCTGCGCTACATCGCCCAGGTGCTGCCATCGCTCGGCGAGGCGGCGACGAGACAGACGACCGTCGAACGCCTGGTGGGCGGGCGCGTGCGTCGCGCCGACGATCCTGACGCGGCGCGGATCAAGGGTGACCCGCGCCTCGCTGAGGTGCTGCTGCGAGGAGCGCGCCAGCACCTGCGACCGCCCCCGGATGTGGTGGAGGTGGCCACGCCGTGGGGTCGGATCCGGCTGCCGGCCGACGACGTGTGCGACGCCATCGAGGAGATCGTCGCCCGTGGCACGGCGTTCGCTGTGGGCCGAACCGCGCTGCGCAACCGTCTCCGGCGGATGGCGTGGCTGGTCCACCAGGACGCGCGGGGCGACGCCGTCGCGCCGGCCGACGTCTTCGAGTCGGCGATGCGCTCGAACGCAGACCTCAACGCGGCAGTCGCCAAGATCTGGCCGTCGCTGTCGGCAACTGTGCTCGTGAAGCGCCTCCTCACCAACCGGGCCGCGCTCGCGGCAGCCGCTGACGGTCTGCTCGATGCCGAGGAGCAGGAGCGCGTGCGCCGTCCAGGCGCCCGCAAGATCGAGGACGAGCAGTGGTCGCTGGCCGAGCTCGTGCTGGTCGACGAGGCCGAGGCGCTGCTCAACGGCGTCTCGCGCACCTACGGCCATGTGGTGGTGGACGAAGCCCAGGACCTCTCAGCGATGGAGCTGCGCTCCCTGGCGCGGCGCTGCCCGTCGAGGTCGATGACGGTGCTCGGCGACCTGGCCCAGGCCACCGCACCCGCGGCGCAGTCGAGCTGGGAGGAGGCCGTGGTGCACCTGGGATCGCCACCCACTGCTCGCATCGAGGAGCTGGAGCTGGGCTACCGGGTGCCCAAGCCCATCCTCGACCTCGCCAACGCCCTGCTCCCCAGCGTGGCCCCGGGCGTGCAGCCGGCGCGCTCGGTCCGCCTCGACGGGATGGCGCCCACGAGGCTCTCCGTGACCGACGCCGAGCTGGTCAGCGCTGTCGTCAGCCTCGTGCAGGAGCGAGTGGGCACCTGGTCGTCGGTCGGCGTGGTGGTGCCGGCGACCTTGATCGACCGCGTGGAGGCCGCGCTGCGGGTGGAGGGCGTGGCCTTCGGTGATGCTCGGCGCGGCGGCCTGACCGACGTTGTGACCGTCCTGCTGCCCCCGGAGGCCAAGGGCCTCGAGTTCGACGCAGTGATCGTCGTGGAACCGGCGGCCTTCCTCTCGGAGGACACCGCCGGCGGCCGCCTCCTCTACATCGCGCTGACCCGTGCGGTGCAGGAGCTGGCCATCGTCCACAGCGCTCCGCTGCCAGCGGCGCTCGTGGGATGAGCCCGGGCTGACTCGGGAACGCGGGGGCGGCGGCACTACGATCGTGCGGCGGCAGCGCCACGCGGGCCCATCTTTCAACGTGTCAACCCTCCTCCGCCTCCTCCGCATCGTGCTCGTGGCCGGTCTCGGTCTCGCGGTGGCCGGCGTGGCACTGGTGCCGGCGGCGTGGCGGCTGCAGAGCGCCGCCAGCTCGGCCAAGGGTGTGATCGACCTCGGCCCGCTCGACCAGGGGTCGTTCGTGTACGCCGCCGACGGGTCGCTCCTGGCCACGCTCCGGGCCGATGTGGTGCGTCAGCCGGTGAAGCTGTCAGAGGTCCCCGACCACCTCGTGGACGCGGTCCTGGCCGTCGAGGATGCGGACTTCTTTCGCCACAGCGGCGTGAACCTGCGAGCCACCCTGCGGGCCCTGGTGGCCAACGTCGACTCGGGCTCCACGGTTCAGGGTGGCTCGACGATCACCCAGCAGGTCATCAAGAACGCCATCGTCGGGTCGGAGCAGACCATCGGCCGCAAGGCCCGTGAGGCGGTCCTGGCCCGCCGGCTCGAGGAGACGATGACCAAGGGCGAGATCCTGGAGCGCTACCTCAACACCGTCTACTTCGGCAACGGCGCCTACGGCGTGCAGGCCGCCTCCCGCACGTACTTCGGGATCCCGGTGGGTCAGCTGGACGTCGGCCAGTCGGCCTTCCTCGCCGGGATGATCGCCAACCCGTCCGCCTTCGATCCCATCCGGCGCCCCGCGGCCTCGCTGGAGCGTCGCGACCTCGCGCTGCGCCGCATGGGCTCGTTCGGCAGCCTCACGCCCGCCGAGGTGACCTACCTCCAGCACACGGTGATCCCCTCGGAGATCAGCCAGGTGCAGCCGCAGCCCAACAGCTACTTCGTCGAGGAGGTGAAGCAGCAGCTGCTCGACGACGACCGCCTGGGGACCACGCCCGACGAGCGCTACAACGCCGTGTTCCGGGGTGGGTTGAAGATCCACACGACACTTGATCCGAAGGCCCAGACGCTGGCCACCAAGGCTCGCGACGACGTCCTGGCCGAGGTGGCACCTCCGGGCACGCCGCCGGCGATCGTGCCGATCGCGCCCAACCCCGAGACCGGAGCGCCCCGCGTCGCCACCGGCGCCGTGGTGTCCGTGGAGCCCTCGTCCGGCGCCATCCGCGCCATGGTGGGCGGCGCCGGGTTCCAGGACAACAAGTTCAACGTCACCACCCAGGGCCTTCGATCGGGTGGATCGACGTTCAAGGTGTTCGTGCTGATGGCGCTGCTGGAGAACGGCTACGTGCCGAGCGACAGTGTGAGCGGGTCGGGACCGTGCTCGTTCACCGGCGTCCCGGGGCTCAACCCCGATCCGTACAAGGTCGAGAACTTCGGCAACAGCAAGGGCGGTCGGGGCACCATCGTGCAGCAGACGCTGCGCTCGTCGAACTGCGCCTTCGTGCGTCTGGGCCAGATCGTCGGCACCGCGAAGGTGGCGGCGCAGGCGCGCAAGATGGGCATCACCACGCCGCTGGTCCCGGTGGTGTCGATGCCCCTGGGCACGCAGGAGGTGTTCCCCCTCGACATGGCGGCCGCCGCCGCTTCGATCGCCAACGACGGGGTGTTCAACCCGCCCTACTACATCGACCGCGTCGAGGACCGCACAGGACACAAGCTCATCGAGCACACGGACAACCCGCGGCGGGCCGAGTCGCCCGCGAGCGCGCGGCTGGCGGCCGACGTCCTCGAGAAGAACGTGCAAGGGGGCACCGGCACGAAGGCCCGGATCCCGGGCCAGCACGCCGCCGGCAAGACGGGCACCGCCCAGAACAGCGGCAACGGATGGTTCGTGGGGTTCACGCCCTACCTTTCGACGGCCGTGTGGATCGGGTCCACCGCCGACAACTTCGAGGTGAAGATCCGCGGCACGGGCATCACCGGTGGGTCCTACCCGGCGGAGATCTGGGGTCGCTACATGCGGGCTTGGCACGCCGGGTTGAAGACCAAGGACTTCAAGGACCCTCCCTCCACGCGCGGCGGGCGCTACCTCCAGCTGGATCGCAAGGTCGACAAGAGCGGCGGGTCCGGCACCACTCGCTCGGGGTCGAAGACCCGCCGGCGCACCACCACGACCACCAGAGGCTCCGGCGGCCCGAGCACCACCGAGTCGCCCTCGACCACCGAGTCGCCTCCCACCACGGACTCGCCGCCCACGACGGACGCGCCGCCGCCTGTCACCGGCCCGCCGCCTTGAGGCTCGGCGGCGGGGCGAGCAGGGCGGACGCGCG
>JBKJSO010000182.1:0-10351 GCA_046595835.1 Acidimicrobiales bacterium
GCCCCACGACCCGCCACCGATGACAGCCACCTGGATCGACATGCCGGCACGTTACGACCTCGACGCGCTGCTCGTAGGGTGGGGTGATGCTGCCCGGGCCCACCCCCGACTCGCGCCCTGTCAGCGTGGCGGTGGTGGTTCCCGTGAAGGCCTTCACCCAGGCCAAGCTGCGCCTCGCCCCCCGCCTCGAGCCGGTCACGCGTGCCGAGCTGGCCCGGACCATGGCGGCGCGCGTGCTGCGGGCGGCCCGGCCGCTTCCCACCCTCGTGGTCTGCGATGACGAAGAGGTGCGAGCGTGGAGCGAGCGCCAGGGCGCAGAGGCACTGTGGACCCCGGGGCTCGGCCTCAACGGGGCTGTCGAAGCCGGCGTCGCCCACCTGGCTCGGCGCGGCGTCGAGCGAGCCATCGTGGCCCACGCCGACCTGCCGCTCGCCGTCGAGCTGGCGTGGCTGGGCGCCTTCGACGGCGTGACGCTCGTACCCGACCGCCACCGCGACGGCACCAACGTGGCGTGCGTGCCGACCGTATCCGGCTTCCAGTTCGCCTACGGCGCCGACAGCTTCGCCAGCCATCGAGCCGAGGCAGGCCGGCTCGGCGTGGCCGCTCGTCTGGTACCCGACCGGCGGCTGGGCTGGGATGTCGACGTGCCCGCCGATCTCGACCTGCCGCCCGACCTCCGCCTGCCCGGCGATGTGGCCGGTCTGCTCCATGGGTCGTTCCGCGAACCCCACAGAGCCGACCCCGCCACCCCTGCACCCGACACGGCCGAGGTCCCATGAGCCTGAACCTGGCCACCCCGGCCGTCGCCCTCGCCATCGGCGCCCACCCCGACGACGTGGAGTTCGGCTGCGGCGCCACGCTGGCGAAGTGGGCCACGGCCGGTTGCGTCGTGCACCACCTCATCTGCACCGATGGCTCCAAGGGGAGCTGGGATCCCACCACCGACACCGCCGAGCTCGTCGTCACCCGCCAGGCCGAGCAGCGCGCGGCAGCACGAGCCCTGGGCGCCACCGGCGACTGCGTGTTCCTCGGCTGGCCCGACGGCGAGCTCGAGTCGGGCTTGCGCCAGCGGTGGGAGGTCGCGTACTGGATCCGCCGGCTGCAGCCCACCGTCGTGCTCGGCCACGACCCGTGGAAGCGCTATCGCCTCCACCCCGACCACCGTCACGCCGGACTCCTCGCGGTCGAGGGCATCGTCGCCGCCCGCGACCCGCACTTCTTCCCCGAGCAGGCGATCGCGCACCACCGTCCCGACGCGCTGCTGCTCTTCGAGGCCGACGAGCCCGATCACGTCGAGGACGTGACCGGCTACGCCGACGCCAAGCTCGCGGCGCTCCACAGCCACACGAGCCAGCTCCTCTCCACGATGCACATCGACCATGGCGCGTCGCCGGCCGAGGCCGACGCGCAGCGCCAGGCCTTCGACGATCGCACCCGCGCCAAGCTCGCCACGCACGGCGTACGCGAGGGCGTGACGGAGGGCGAGGCGTTCAAGCTCATCTCCAAGCTCTGAGGACCGGTTCTGTGCCTCAGCCGGCGCGGATCTGGGCCAGCTCAGCGCGGTCGTCAGCGTCGAAGTCACGCGGGATGCCACCGTCGAGCAGCTGGGTGATCACATCGGACTCGACCTGCCAGTACATGACCGAGTGACGGTTGCGCGAGTGGCCCGGGTGGGCCGGATCGCCGCGTCCGGTGCCCAGGAGCAGGTCGACGAGCCCGAGCAGGTGGCCCACCTCGTGCATCGTCACGGCGTCCTCGACGATGGAGGGCGCGACGAGCAGCCCCGCCGCGCTGTCGACCTGATCGGAGAACACTGCGGCCACGTCCCCCGCCACCGACACCCCGAGCACGCTCGTGTTGCCCTCGAAGGTGCCGTGCAGGAACAGCAGCCGCAGCACCACCTGGGATCGCCCCGACTCCGCCTGTGCGGAGGAGGCGGCCGTGGAGATGATCTCCTGCTGCGTCCAGTCATGCGCCGCGCCGGCGATCGCGTCGATGCCGTCGACGGTCACCGCCTTGCCCGAGGCATCCCGCAGCACCCCCACGACGTGGTCGATGGTTCCCTGGGTGGGTGCGGCGCCCTGCTGGGCGCGGACCTCGACCACCACTCGGTCGCCCCGTCCAGGCCGCAGGAGCGCCGGCGCCACCTCGCCCACCCTCGTCGATCCCACTGCGATCACCGAGCTACCGCCCGTCGTGGCCATGGTGGTGGCAGGCGACGACCCGCTCGGCCCGCTCGACCCGGTGCCGCCGCCACCAGCGCTGCCACCGGTGCCGCGGCGCGGGATGGTGGAGCCGGTAGTGCCACCGGCGGGGGAACCGTCCGAGGCCGAGCCGGTGGTGGTCGGCGTTCCGGAGCTGGTGTCGCCTCCAGTGGTCGATGCCTCGGGCCGGTCGCGGCCGCACGCGGCGGCCAGCACGATCAGCCCGGCGACCACCGCCACCCTCCGCCGGCCCCCAGACCGCGTTGTGCGCATCCCGAGACGGTAGGCGCGTCCTGTCGACGGGCGGGCGCGCCCGATCGCCGTCAGTTGAGGCTGGGATCTCGGGGGAACAGCGACAGCCGCGCAAGATGGCCACCCTGCCGGGCGAGGATCCGCTGCCACAGCTCGTCGACGTCGGGGAGGAACGGATCGTCGCAGGCGGCATCGACCACGATCCACGCGTCCTGAGCGAGCTCCTCGTCGAGCTGGCCGGGACCCCACCCGGAGTAGCCAGCGTAGAGACGCACCGCTCGTACGTCAGGCGCCAGCTCATCGGGGTCGAGCTCGAGGTCGATCAGGCCGACGTCGCCGAGCACCGGCACGAAGCCGACGCGCTCCGTGCCGCCCGCCAGTCGGGCCAGGCACCACCCGCTCTGCTCCTCGACGGGCCCACCCACGTGGAGCACGGCGGGTTCGCTGGCCAGGCGATGCCAGCTCGGAAGCGCCTCCCCGACGGGAAGATCAGTGGGGCGGTTGAGCACGAGCCCGAGCGCTCCCTCGGCGGTGTGCTCGATCATGAGCACGACGGTGCGATCGAAGTTCGGGTCACCCAGCAGCGGCTCCGCCAGGAGCAGGCGACCGGCGGTAGAGGTCACCACCAGAGTCTCGCGCCGCATCAGGCCGGCGGCGCGTACCGTGGCCGGATGCTCGACGATGGCACCTACGACGTGATCGTCGTCGACGCCGAGCCGGTGGCGTCAGCACCCGGTGTCGACCCGGCTCGCGCAGTGCTGCGGCTCGACCTCACCATCCTCGATGGCGCCCGGAAGGGCGAGATGGTGTCCATGCGAGCCACCGGCCTCGGGGTGGACGAGATCGACGTGCTGGGCCTGCCCGGAACGCTGACCGTGCGCGACGGCGAGCCGTCAGTGGTGCTCGATCGGTAGTAGGAAGGGCCCAAACCGCTCAACAAGGGGATCTCGATGAAGCGACTCACCGGACTAGATGCCTCGTTCCTGGCGCTCGAGACGCCCTCGTCGCACATGCACGTGGCCGGCCTCGGCATCTACGACCCCTCCGCGGTCAAGGGCGGGCTCACCTTCGACAAGCTGGTCGAGACCTACACCGGTCGCCTCCACCTCGCCCCACCGTTCCGGCAGCGGCTGGTGAACGTTCCCTTCGGGCTGCACCACCCGCTGTGGATCGAAGATCCCGACTTCGACATCGGCAACCACGTGCGCCACACGGCCATCCCCGCGCCGGGTGGCCCCGACGAGCTGGCCAACCTGGTGGGGCGCCTCGTGGCCCTGCCCCTCGACCGCACCCACCCCCTCTGGGAGATCTGGTTCATCGAGGGCCTCGAAGGCGGCAACGTCGCCCTGCTCAGCAAGGTGCACCATGCGGCGATCGACGGTGCGTCCGGCAACGAGCTGCTCGTCGCGCTGCTCGACCTCACGCCCGAGATCGCCGAGCACGTGCCCGAGGAGGAGTGGGTGCCCGACCGCGTCCCCACCGACGCGGAGCTCCTCACCTACGCGGCATCGTCGCTCGCCCGCCAGCCGGTGCGCGTCGCCAAGGCCCTGGCCCGCACCACCACCGCTGCCCTCGAGGTGCGGCGCATGGGTCAGTCGTCGGGCGCCTCGATCCTGCCGCCGGCTCCCTTTGCCGCACCGCGCACCTCGTTCAACGTCTCGCTCACCCCGGCGCGCAGCTACGCCTACACCACCCTCGACCTCCCCACCGTCAAGGCCGTCAAGAACGCCGTCGGCTGCACCGTGAACGACGTCGTGCTCGGGCTCTGCGGCGGCGCGCTGCGCGAGTACCTCGCCGCGCGCGGCGAGGAGCCCGAGGCGCCGCTCGTGGCGATGGTGCCCGTGTCGGTGCGCAGCGACGACGCCCGCGATGCCATGGGCAACCAGGTGAGCTCCATGCTCACGAGCCTGGCCACCGACGTCGACGACCCGATCGACCGCCTGAAGGTGATCCACGAGGTGATGGTGCACGCCAAGGAGCAGCAGAAGGCCATCGGCGCCGACACGCTCCAGGAGTGGTCGGAGTTCGCGGCGCCCGCCCTGCTCGGACGGGCGGCGCGGCTCTACTCGCGCATGAAGTGGGCGGACAACCATCGGCCCTTCTTCAACGTCACGATCTCCAACATCCCCGGGCCGGCGTTCCCCCTCTACTCGTCGGGCGCCAAGCTCCTCGCCAACTACCCCGTCGGTCCGATCATGGATGGCAGCGGCCTGAACATGACCGTGATGAGCTACCTCGACCAGCTCGACTTCGGGCTGCTCGCCTGCCCCGACGTGCTCGACGACGTGTGGGCCGTGGCCGACGGCCTCCACAGCGCGCTGGCCGAGCTCGTGGAGGCCACCGGTGTCAGCGCGGCGGACGCCGCCAAGTTCAGCCGCCAGGCCTGACCCAGCGGCTCACCCCTCGACGATGGCCTTGGCTCGCTCGAGGGTGGCCCGCATGCCCTCGCGGTTGGTCTTGCCGCGCGCCCGGCCCGCGAGGGCCCAGTAGATCTTGGTGAAGGGGTTGGCGGGGAGGCGGAACGACTCGGTGACATCCGTGCCCTCGCCGCTCGGCTCGAGGTCGTAGCGCCACGAGTTCATCGGACGATCCCCGCCGCCCACGACGTTGAAGGCGAACACCCGGCCCGGGTCGCACTCGGTGACGAGGCAGTTCGTCCAGTACACCGGCCCGCGCCCGTTGCGCCGCACATGCCCGCGGAACTTCGCCCCCACGGCCGGCCCGGTGGCGTCGCCCACCCACTCCCCCTCGAAGGTCTCAGGTGAGAGCTCGCCGATCCGGGTCACGTCGCTGAGCAACCCCCAGATCTGGTCGGGCGAGGCGGACATGTGGACCGTGACGGCATCGTGCATGGGCGCACCCTAGAGGGCGTCCGCGATCGCGGTCGCCAGTGCCGCGGCGTCCCCGTCGTCGGCATACCTGGTGCGGGGCCAGAAGAACCCCTTGAGGCCGTCGCCCTTGGTGCGGGGCACCACATGGGTGTGGAGGTGGGGCACGCTCTGGCTGACGACGTTGTTCATCGCAACGAACGAGCCCTGCGCGCCCGTCCCGGCCTGCACCGCGGCGGCGATGCGCTGCACCCGCTGGAAGTACGGGCCCACCACCGCGCTCGGGAGGTCCATGAGGGTGACGACGTGAACCCGGGGCACGACGAGCACATGGCCAGGGAACACCGGGCGCACGTCGAGGAAGGCGAGGACCACGTCGTCGTCGAGCACCACGTGGGCTGGCAGATCGCCGGCCAGGATCGAGCAGAACACGCAGCCAGGGGCCATCGCCGGCGAGGTTACGGGCATCTCGTGGGGCATCCCCCACCGAGCGCGCGCGGTGGAGTTCACTGAGCAGCGGTGACCCAACGGGCGAACCAGACCTCCGCGGCGTATTGCAGCCGGCTCCGGCCGGCGGCCCGGATGGCGTCCCCCCAGAGTCACCAGGACGAGCAGCGTCACATCCGCCGATCCAACCCTTTGGGGGCTCTTTGACCGATCTCCTCGCCGACCCGGCGCGCCCTGGCGCGACCGACACGATCACCGCTACGAGGATGGTGCTCGACACGTCGGTGCTCATCTCCGACCCCGACTCGATCGCCGCCTTTCCCGGCGCCGACACGGTGATCCCGCTGGTGGTGGTGGAGGAGCTCGACCAGCACAAGTCCCGGATGGACGACGTGGGTCGGGCGGCCCGGGCGGTGATCCGGTCGATCGAGGAGCTGCGGATGGCCAATGGCGGCGACATCCGCACCCCCGTGGCGCTGCCCAACGGCGGCACCCTGCGCATCGAGACGAACGGGCTCCACCTCAACGAGATCCGCGAGCACGGCCTCGATCCGGCCAAGAACGACAACCGCATCCTCGCGGCGGCACTCGGGCAGGCCGTCCACGGCCGCACCGTCGTGGTGTCGAACGATGCCGCCCTGCGCATCAAGGCCGCCCAGCTCGGCCTCGAGGCCATCGAGCACCAGCGCATCCGCGGTCGGAGCCTCTTCGAGCGGCCTGTCGGCTGGCACACGATCGAGGTGAGCTCCACCTCGGTGGACCTCGTCTACACCAGCCCCCACGGGATCAGCATCGATGAGCTCGATGGTGGCGACGTCGCCCGAGTGCGCGAGGAGCTCACCGACCGCTACGCCGTGCTGCGCGCCGGCAGCCAGTCGGTTCTGGTCCGTCACCACGACGGCGAGCTCGAAGCCCTGCTTCGGGTGCCCGAGCCGTGGGGCCTGCGGCCGCGCTCGAAGGAGCAGCAGTTCGCCCTCGATCTGCTCCTCGATCCGGAGATCCGCATCGTCGCCCTCGACGGCATGGCCGGCACCGGCAAGACGCTCCTCGCGCTGGCCGCCGGACTCGATCAGGTGATCGAGTCGAACCTGTACGACAAGCTGTCGATCTACCGGCCGGTGGTGCCGGTGGGAAAGGCCGAGCTCGGGTTCTTGCCCGGCACGCTCGACGAGAAGCTCAACCCGTGGATGACCGCCGTGCACGATGCCCTCGTGGCGCTCACCGAGCGCCGCAGCCACGCCGACGCCCGGGCGGTGCTCGAGGAGCTCACCGAGCGCGACAAGCTCTCGCTCGAGGCCGTCACCTACCTGCGGGGCCGCTCGCTGCACGGCACCTTCGTGCTGGTGGACGAGGCCCAGAACCTCGAGCCCACCACGCTCAAGACGATCCTCACCCGCGTAGGCGAGGGCACGAAGGTCGTCTTCACCGGCGACACCAGCCAGATCGACGCGCCCTATCTGTCGGAGCACAACAACGCGGTGTCGGTGCTCATCGACGCCTTCGACGGCGAGCGCTGCTTCGGTCACGTGCGCCTCTCGCACTGCGAGCGCTCCGAGGTCGCGTCGCTGGCCGCCATGCGGCTGTGAACATGCGGCTGCGGGCGTCGCTTCGCTCCTGCCTCCGCCTATCCGCTCGGCCGCACATCCGGCTAGGCATCGCGGCTGCCTGGCCCATCGCAGCCGTAGCCTGGGCCGATCACCACACCCACGCCCGACGATGAGGAAGCCGCCGCGGACCACGCCCACGGGTCCGTCTGGGGCCTGATCGACGACCCTGAGGTGGTGGCCGCCGCGACCGCGGCCACCGACGACGCCCGCCACGACCCACCGCTCGTCGCCTCGCTGCTGGCGCTGGTCGACGACGCCGCCTCGCGGATCATCGACCACCCGATCCGCCCCCGCGTGAAGCTGACCGCAGCGGGGATCCTCAAGGGCGAGCTCGATGTCGTGAAGGTGGAGGTGCCCGCGGTGCTGGCCGCCGGGCTCGTGCTCGATCGCCTTGTAGTGCGGGCCGAGCACGTGCGCGTCACTCCTGGGCTGCCGCCGCACCTGAAGGCGGGCCCGGTCACGATGCGCGCCTACGTCAGCCAGGCCAACGTCGATCGCTGGACGCGCACGGCCCGGCTCCCGATCCGCTTGTCGCTCACGACCGACGGCGTGATGCTGACCACCGGCGTGCGCGGCTTCAAGATGAGCGAGACCGTCGCCGACCTCGAGGTGGCCGGCCGGTTCCTCCGGCTGGCGCCGAAGCGCATGACCATCGTGGGGTTGCCCACCACGCTCGTGCGGTTCTTCAAGGGCTACCTCCCGCTGCCGCCGCTGCCCCGCGGCGCTCGCATCACCGACATCCGCCACGGCGACGGCGAGCTCGCGGTGACCTTCGCGCTCGAGCACGTCGATGAGCCGCTCACGCCCGACATCGCACGACGGCTGCGATCGTTCACGCGCCTGCCCATCCCCGGCCTGCGCTGAGGACGGCCTCGGCATCCACCACCGTCGCGTGGTCCGTTCCTACGCTGCAACGTGCACAACAGGTGTGCGGGGGCGCGAGATGCGACGACGACCGGCCGTGTACGGCCTGGACATCGAGACGGACACGACGATCGACGGCCTCGACCCCGCGGTCGCCGCCGTGCTCACCGTGGCCCTCGCCGGTCCCGGCCACGAGGAGGTGTTCACCGGGCCGGAGGACGTGCTCCTCGCGGCGCTCGACGAGCGGCTCGACGAGCTCGAGCCTGGCGTGATCGCCACCTGGAACGGTGCCGCCTTCGACCTGCCCTTCATCGCCGATCGCGCCGCCCTCTACGACCTGCCGCTGGGCCTCCGGCTCGAGCTCGACCCCCGCATCGGCACGCGCCGGCCGCCGCTGCCGGGTCACCGCGGCGCCTACCGAGCGGGCTGGTACGACCACAGCCACCTCGACGCCTACCGCCTCTACCGGGGCGACGTCGGCCCGGCCCTGCGGGTGTCGTGCTCCCTGAAGTCCATCGCCCGCCTCGTGGGCCTGGCGCCCATCGAGGTCGACCGCACCCGCATCCACGACCTCTCCAACGAGGCGCTCCACGCCTACGCGGCCAGCGATGCCCGGCTGGCCCGCATCCTCACCGAGCGGCGCTGGGCCACGGCCTCACGTGGCATCGACCAGCTCACAGGCCCCGATCTCGGTCTGGCGCGCCGGCACCACCCTGCCGCCCTCTCCGCGTAGATCCGTCCCACGCGCCACCCGAGGCCGCTCACGTCGCGAGCCGCGATCGCCCCTTCCTCGCTCGGGTCGCGGGCGCGATGCTCTCGGGCACGGGCGCAGCGTGTGCATCCCGCTGCCCGCCTCGCGATCGCTGGATCGCCTCCCGACCCCTCTGTCGCTGCGAGGTGCTCCGTGCACTCCACCACATCGTCCCGTCGGCGCAGGCAGTCGCGCCCGCCTCGGCACCACCTCCTCGAGGCCACCGCTCGGATCATCGACGACGCCACGATCGATGATCCCGGGCACATGGTCGTCCAGGCCAGCGAGGAGCTCCACGAGCTCGTGCTGGGCTTCAGGTCCTTCGACGTCGGCATCCACCCCTTCGTCGAGCTGGCCGGGTGCACGGCGGAGCCAGGGTCCTCCATGGTGGGCCTGCGCGTGCGCGGCACCGCCCACCACCTCGACGGCAGCGGACGCTCCGAGCGCACCAGCACCACCTTCGTCGTGCACCGCTCAGGCGAGGAGCGCTCCGTCCTCCGCAACGGGCTGTCGGTCGTCTCGCTGCCGGGGCCCGCCAGCGGCACGCTCCCCGATCTCTGCCGCCGCATGCTCGGCGTGCCCACCGCCCCGGCCCCGCCCTCTTCAGCACTTCTGTGGACGGTGGTCTGGCTCGATCGCATCATGGAGCGCTGGGCCGAACCCACCCACCGCAGCGGGTTGTCCGCGTGGAGCGACCTCGCCCAGCTCCATCCCGCTGTCGCCGACGCGGCGCGCCGCGAGCTCGTTCCCAGCCTCGACGTGCCTCGGCTCATCGATCTGGGCCGGGCCCACGCCGAGGGCTGGCCGTGGGGCCGCCTGCGCGCCGAGCCGGAGCGCCTCCACCTGCCCGACGGAGACCTCCCGCGCCCCATCACCGAGTGGATGGACGACGGCTTCTACGCCCGGTGGGCGATCGGGGCGTTTCCCCCTCCGGCCACGCTCGCGCGCGACCTGAGCCACCTCCTGAACCCTGAGCTGGGCGGGGCGCTCGTCACCGCGCTCGAGGGTCTCCTGCGCTGATCGCGGGATCCGATGCACGGCGGCCTCCTATGCTCCCGCCGTGCGCGGACATGCCCCTCCCCCAGCACCGCGCGGCGGCTGACGATGGTGCTCGTGCTGGGAGCGGCCTTCGGGGCGCACACGACGCAGGTGGAGGTGCGCGACGCCGACACCGGAGCGCTCGTCGCCACCGGTTCGACCCGCCACGCCGACCTCGACCCTGACGTCGACGACCCCACCACCTGGTGGCGATCTCTCGCCAACGCGGTGGCCCAGACCCGTCAGCGCGAGATCGCGGCGATCTCCGTGTGCGGCAGCCATCCCGGCCTGGTGCTGCTCGACGGCGCCGGCGCGGTGCTCCGCCCGATGCAGCCCTGGGCCGATGCCGAGGCAGCCACC
>JBKJSO010000286.1:0-2766 GCA_046595835.1 Acidimicrobiales bacterium
GCCACGAAAGACGTCCTTCAGCCGGTGGGCTCGGCGCCTTCGGCGGCCGAGCTGAGAAGGGGTGCCAGACGGGGCGCTGCAGCGCGAAAACCCTGGTCAGACACCCGAATCACAACGATGAGAGTCTACCAGCCGAGGTGTGACATCCCGACCATCCGCAGAGGCGATTCAGGCCTACTTCTTGGGCCCCACGCGCAGGTCCAACGCGGTCACGCGACCTGGGCCGAGGAGCTCGTCAAGGCGGGCCAGCAGCTCAGCCTGGAGGAAGCGGACATGGGTGGCGATGGCCGGTTCGTCCACCGCCAGCACCAGTCGGCTCCCGTCGATCTTGAGGGGTCGGGTGCGTGCCGCGAGGCTTGCCCCCACCACCTCGGCCCACCGGTCGAACACGAGGTGGACGCCACTGCCCTCGGGAGCGCCGAGGCCCCGCATCACGGCGTCGAGGGCCTCACCGACGGGTTGCGGCCCCGGTCCACGACCGGGGAGCGGGCGAGCAGGCACGGCCCCAGGGTAGGCCCGCGCCGCCGGGTGGCTCCCCAGCGTGTGACGTTGTGCCCTGTCCCCGCATCCGCCGGCAAGCGACGATCGATCCAACAACCCGTCACTCGAAACAAGGTGTGCCATGCGACGACTTCGCAAAGCCCTGCTCGTGCTCCCCGTCCTCGGGCTCGCGCTCGCCGCCTGTTCGAGCGACAGCTCGACCGCCAACGCCGACGTCAAGGTCGACGTGAAGGACGTCCACGGCGACAGCCAGTGGGGCTTGTCCCCGGATCCGAGCTCGGTCAAGGCGGGGAAGGTGACGTTCAGCGTCGCGAACACCGGATCGATCGACCACGAGATGGTCGTGCTCAAGACCGACGACGCGTTCGACCAGCTCAAGGTCGACAGCGCGGGAAAGGTCGGCGAGGACGGCTCGATCGGTGAGGTGTCCGAGTTCAAGGCCGGCGCGACCAAGTCCGTCACGCTCGACATGAGCGCCGGGTCCTACGTCCTCGTGTGCAACATCGAGGGTCACTACACGAAGGGCATGCGGGCCGCCTTCACGGTGACGTGACCCTGGGCGGGGCCGGCATCCCGGCTCGCCGCCCCGACGTCATGGAGCGGCGGTGATGCGGCCGTCAGCGATGTGCAGCACGAGATCGGGCGCGGCCTTCGGCGGCAGCCCGGAGGCGCTGGTGAGCACCGTCTGGCCCCCCGGGAGGTTGGCGAGGAGCGCATCGCTGCGGTCGGGGTCGAGCTCGGAGAACACGTCGTCGAGCAGGAGGATCGGTGCCGACCCGGTGACGTCGGTGATGACGTGGTGCGCGGCGAGGCGCAGCGCCAAGGCCAACGACCGCTGCTCGCCTTGTGAGGCGTGGGTGCGGGCCGGCAGACCACCGATCCGCAGCTCGATGTCGTCACGGTGTGGGCCCACGGTGGACACGCCGCGACGCACGTCGTCGCGGCGCGCCGCCACCAGGGCATCCCCGAGGCCGAGACCAGCCCACTCCGCCACGTAGGTGGCAGTGACCTCGGTGGCGCGGTGGGCCACGGCGCCGTAGGTCTGCGCGAGCACGGGTGCCACGCGCCCAAGGAGCTCCTGCCGCGCCTCGGCCAATGCCCCGCCGGATTCGACGAGCTTGGCGTCCCACACATCGAGGGTGAATGCGGCGCTCTCGTCGAGGCGGCCGCCGACACCTTTGAGCAGCGCGTTGCGCTGCTTGAGGATCTTGTCCACCTCGGAGCGCAGCGCGTCGTAGCGGGGATGGGAGGCGACCAGCCCGTCGTCGAGGTACCGGCGCCGCTCAGCAGGGCCACCCTTCACGAGGTCGAGGTCGTCGGGCGCGAACACCGTCACGCGGAGCACCCCGAGCAGATCGCGGGCCCGCTTCAGCGGCTGACGGTTCACCTGGACCCGGTTCCGACCGGTGACGGCGAGCTCCGCCTCCAGGAGGATCGAGCGCCCTTCGCGCTCCCCCTCTGCTCGGATCACCGCCCGCTCGGCACCCTGCCGCACCAGTGCGTCGGTGGGGGCGCCCCGGAACGACGACATCGTCGCCAGCCAGGCCATCGCCTCGAGCACGTTGGTCTTGCCCTGCCCGTTGTCGCCCAGCAGCACCGTCAACCCAGGCGCCAGCTCCACCTCCGCCAAGTGATACGACCGAAGATCAGTAAGCCACAACCGATCAAGCCGCATGCCGAGCTCCGAGCCCGCCGCAGGCGCAGGGGGTGTGGGGGTCTTCCCCACACGACAGCCGGAGGGCGGCTTCGCCGACCCGCAGGCCGATCAGCGACGCCGTAGGCGTCACCGCTTGCGAGGCGACGCCGAGCAGCTCGTGGAGCAACCTCCGGTTGCGATCACGAAACCCTCACCGGCATCAGCAGGTAGAGGAACTCGGGATGCTCGGGAACCCGCAGCAGGGCCGGCTTGAGGGCGTCGACCGTCTCGATCGTGACCTCATCGCCGGGGGCCACCTCGATGCCCTGCACCAGGTACTCCGGGTTGAACGCCACCGTGAGGTCGGTGCCCTCGAACTTGGCATCGAGGCTCTCGTGCGCCTGCCCCACGTCCTGGGTGACAGCGACGAGCTCGAGGCCGTCGGACGACATCGTGAGACGCACGGGCGTGGCCTCGCGGGCGAGGAGCTTCACGCGCCGCACCGCTTCGAGCAGCACCTCGCGAGCGACGGTGAGCCGGTTGGGCTGCGCCTGAGGGATCAGCCGCTCGTACGGCGGGAACTCGCCCTCGATGAGCACGGGGGTACGCGCCTCACCACCGTGCTCATC
>JBKJSO010000406.1:0-5810 GCA_046595835.1 Acidimicrobiales bacterium
CAGGTCGGCTACCAGCTCGAATACGCGCCGGTCGGTGAGAGCGGCTGGGCCAACTTCGTGGCGGACATGCAGGCCAAGGACATCAAGGTGCTGGAGTTCGTCGGCCAGCCCATCGACCTGACCTCCCTGAACCGCGCCATGGACACGGCCGGCTGGCACCCGGATGTGGTGCTGCTCAGCGCCAACTTCTACGACGCCAACTACGCCAAGGAGGCCGGCGCAGTGGCCGGCAACGTGTACATCCAGGCGCAGTTCCACCCGTTCGAGCTGGCCGCCGACAACAAGGCCACCCGCGACTACCTCGACCTGATGGCGCAGTACAACCCGGGCGGCAAGGTGGCGCTGCTCGGTGCGCAGGGCATCTCCTCGTGGCTCCTCTTCGCTCGGGCGGCGACCGAGTGCGGATCGGACCTCACCGCCGACTGCCTCCTCCAGAAGGCAGGGTCCGCCACGGGATGGACCGGTGGTGGGCTGCACGCCCCCCAGACGCCCGGCAACACCGAACCCAGCGACTGTTGGCTCGCTCTCAGCCTGGGCGCAGACGGGTTCAGCCTGAACAAGACCGCCACCAAGGCCAACAAGGGGCTCTACAACTGCAAGCCGGAGAACGTCATCCCGCTCAAGGGCGGTTGACCGGGCTCCACGAGCACTGCCATGGATGAGTTCCTGAGGCTCACGATCCTGGGGCTGTGCACGGCGTCGATCTTCGCCCTCGCGGCCAGCGGGCTCGTCCTCACCTACACCACCACGGGCGTCTTCAACTTCGCCCACGGAGCCGTGGGGATGCTCGGCGCGTTCGCGTACTGGCAGCTCCAGGTGGATTGGGGCTGGCCGGTGCCGCTGGCGCTGGCGTGCGTGCTCCTTGTGCTCGCTCCGGCGCTGGGAATCGTCATCGAGCGCGGCATCATGCGCTGGCTGATCGACGCGCCGGAGACGATCCGGGTCGTGGTCACGATCAGCCTGCTCGTGGCCCTCCTCGGCATCGGTCTGTGGGTGTGGAGCCCTCAGGAGCCCCACCAGACCCCGAGCCTCTTCCCAGGGCACACGCTCGACCTGCTCGGTGCCCGCATCAGCTGGCATCAGGCGACGGCGTTCATCGTGGCCGTGGTGGTGGCGGGAGCACTGCGCCTGCTCCTGTACCGCACCCGGGTCGGCCTCGACATGCGCGCCTCCGTCGACAGCCGCTCCTTGGCCATGCTCCACGGGGCCAGGCCCGATCGCTCGGCCGCGCTGGCATGGGCCATCGGCTGCTCCCTGGCTGCGCTGGCGGGCATCCTCATCTCTGGATCGCTCGGCACGCTGTCGCACCTGAACCTCACCCTGCTCATCGTGAGCGCCTACGCGGCGGCGATGGTGGGGAGGCTGCGCAGCCTGCCCATGACGTTCGTGGGTGCGATCGTGCTGGGCCTGGCCGACTCCTACGCCATCGGCTACGTGCCCAGCTCGAACGCCTACTTCTCCACCTTCAGGTTCGTCATCCCGGTGGTGGTCCTCTTCGTGGTGCTCCTCGTGCTGCCCAACCCGCAGCTGCGGAACCGGGCGAGCTCCGCGTCACGGGAGGACATCGCGCTGCCGGAGTGGTCGACGGCTCTCCTCACCGCAGGCGGGATCATCGCGTTCGTCTCAGTGCTGGCGATGGTGGTGAGCGACGCTGACGCGCTGCGGGTGTCGAAGATCATCGGGATCGCGCTGGTCGCGCTGTCACTCGTGCCGCTCACCGGGTTCGCCGGGCAGGTATCCCTCTGCCAGATGAGCTTCGCCGGCATCGGGGCCATCGTGATGGCCCACCACGGACACGGTGGGAATCCAGCGGGCCTGCTACTGGCGGCGGTGATCTGTGGAGCAGTCGGGGCGCTCGTCGCGCTTCCCGCGCTGCGTCTCTCGGGCATCTACCTGGCGCTGTCGACGGCTGCGTTCGCTGTGTTCCTCGATCGCTGGTTCTTCACCTTGCCGGCCTTCGACATTGGCCCGCTGCACATCGAGGTGTTCGACCTCGGGGTGCTTGCGGTTCGCCCCCTCGACCTCCCCGGCATCGACACCCGCGATCGGTCGACCCAGCTCATCGTCCTTGCGGTGATCTTCGCGCTCGCCTACCTGGTGGTCGTGGCCGTGCGGCGCAGCATGTTCGGACAGCGGCTCCTCGCCATGAAGGACAGCCCGGCGGCCTGTGCCACCGTGGGCATCGACCTCACCCGGCTCAAGCTCGCAGTGTTCGCGCTCTCCGCGGCAATGGCTGGGGTTGGGGGCGCTCTGTACGCCGGAACGCTCGGCTCGGTCGGCTATGAGCGGTTCAGCTTCTTCGAGAGCCTGCCGCTCCTCCTCTTGGCGGTCGTCGGCGGCATCGGTGCGGCGTCCGGCGCCGTGTTCGCCGGGGTCGTGCTGGGTGGCCTGCCGATCGCCAGCGGGATCTGGCCGTTCATCGCGAACCTCAACCGCGTCCTGCCCGGCACCATGGGCGTGGCCCTCGGTCGGAACCCGAACGGGGCAGTGCGTGACATCACCGGGCGGTTCGGCGTGCTGCAACGGGTGCCGGTCGCCTTGGGCGCACTGGTGGTCAGCCTCCTGGTGGCCGCCGGCCTGGCCATCTCGGGGGCGCTCACCGGGTGGGGACTCACCTTCGCCGGCCTGGCTGCGCTGGCCCTCTGGCCCCAGGTCGCCGAGCGTCTCGAGGCCCGACACCTACCGCGCGAGGACCGGCAGCCACTCGAGTGGGCTGGCGTCGAGGAGCCGCTGTCCGACGATGCGCTGCGCCGGATCGACGCCGTCCTCGGGATCGACCTCAGCGACCTCGAGGGGGTGGACGCGTGACCGCGCTGGCCGTGCGCGAGGTGAGCGTCCGCTTCGGTGGGCGGCTGGCGCTCCAGTGCGTGGACCTGACCGCCGAGGCTGGTTCGATCACAGGGCTCATCGGCCCCAACGGGGCCGGGAAGACCACGCTCTTCAACGTGATCTGCGGGTTGCAGGAGCCGACGCGCGGCTCGGTGTCGATCGGCGGCCGAGATGTCACCCGGGTGGCACCCTTCAAACGGGCGCGCCATGGGCTGGCCCGCACGTTCCAGCGTCTCGAGCTGTTCGGGCTGCTCACCGTCCGCGAGAACGTTCGTCTGGCGGCCCATGTCGCGCGGTCGCCTCGTCCCGACGAGGTGGCTGACGGCTTGCTCGCTCGTCTCGGCGTCACCGAGCTGGCGCAGATGCGAGCCGACCGTCTCCCCACCGGACAGGCGCGCGTCGTGGAGCTGGCCCGCGCGCTCGCCACCCGACCCAAGGTGCTGCTGCTCGACGAGCCCGCCAGCGGACAGGATGAGCGCGAGACGGCCGTCTTCGCCGACGTGCTGCGCGAGGTGGCGACCAGCGGCGTGGCCATCGTGCTGGTGGAGCACGACATCCAGCTGGTCATGGACGTGTGCTCGCAGATCGAGGTGCTCGACCTCGGACGGGTGCTGGCCACCGGTACGCCGAGTGAGGTGCAGCACGACGACGCCGTGCTGGCCGCGTACCTCGGGCAGGTGCCGTGACGTCGGTCCTCTCGCTCCGCGGCGTGCGCGCCACCTACGGCCCGATCGAGGTGCTCCACGGGATCGACCTCGAGGTACCGGTGGGCAACGTGGTGGCGATCCTCGGACCAAACGGAGCCGGGAAGACGACCCTGCTGAACACGATTGCGGGGCTCCACCGGCCCAGCTCAGGCGACGTCGTGCTCGCCGGACGACGTGTGAACGACGCTCGGGCCGACCAGCTCGCACGCGCCGGCCTTTGCCTCGTTCCTGAGGGTCGAGGCATCTTCGCCAACCTCACCGTCACCGAGCACCTGCGGATGGCCACCCACTCCGGCCGGCGCCTGGCCGACATCGAGGCCGAGACCTACGACCGGTTCCCCCGTCTGGCTGACCGGCGATCGCAGGTGGCCGGCACGATGTCCGGGGGTGAGCAGCAGATGCTTGCCCTCGCCCGCGGGCTCGCCACCCGTCCTGCGCTGCTCCTCCTCGACGAGCTGTCGATGGGCCTCGCGCCGCTCATCGTCCACGACCTCTACACCCAGGTGGCGGCCATCGCTGCCAGCGGCGTGTCGATCATCGTGGTGGAGCAGTTCGCCCATGCCGTGCTCGGCGTGGCCGATCTCGCGGCGGTGCTCGTGCACGGCCGCATCGGCGCCCTCGGCGCGCCGGCAGAGATCGAGGCACAGCTCTCCACCGCCTACCTGGGCACCGCCGTGCCAGCATCGACCGACTGAGTCCCGACCCCGGAGCCTTCCTCATGCATGGACAACCCGACCGCATCGAGCAGTTCAAGGCGGACATCGCAGATCTCCGGATCGCCGACCCGTCGACTTCGCGCGATCAGCGGGCGGTCACCATCGGCTTGGGGATGATGGCCCTAGGTCTGGTGCTGCCCGTGGTCGCCTACGCGATGTCGCATGGGACCACGAACCCATTGGGGCAACGGGACGCCATCGTGCTGGCCCTGGTGGGCGTGGCCAGCGCGGTCGTGGGTGGCTTCGTCTACCTGAAGGGGGCCCTCGCCGGGTTCCTGCGGTTCTGGCTGGTGCGGGAGCTCCACGAACGCCGGGCCCAGACGGACCGCATCGTCGAGCAGTTCGGCCCAGGGGATCGCACCACTGAGGGCGAATTCACCTGATATGGCACTGCTGGAGGTTCGGGGAGCCAACGTTCGCTTCGGCGGGCATGCGGCCGTACGTGACGTAGATCTCGATGTCGAGCCGGGGCAGGTCACCGGTCTGATCGGCCCCAACGGCGCCGGCAAGACGACCCTGTTCAACGTGATCACCGGGTTGCAGGAGATCGTGAGCGGGCGGGTCCTGCTCGACGGTGACGACCTCACCAACGCCAAGGCCCACCTGCGAGCGCGGGCCGGCATTGCCCGCACCTTCCAGCGGCTCGAGGTGTTCGGCTCGCTCACCGCCCGAGACAACATCCTCACGGCCGCGGAGATCCGGCACTCTTGGGCTCGCGACCGCCAGGGCGACCCTGTAGCCGAGACCGAGGTGCTGCTCGACCGCGTCGGCATCCGTGGCGTGGCCGACGAGCGCGTCGATGCGATGCCCACGGGCCTCGCCCGCCTCGTCGAGCTGGCCCGGGCTCTCGCCACGCAACCCAAGGTGCTGCTCCTCGACGAGCCGGCCTCCGGTCTCGATGACAGCGAGTCGGAGAGCTTCGCGGACCTCCTGCTCCAGCTGGCGGGGGAGGGGATGGCCATCCTCCTCGTCGAGCACGATGTGCAGCTCGTCATGCAGGTCTGTGCCCACATCCACGTGCTCGACTTCGGCGCCATCCTCGCCGTCGGGACTCCGGAGGAGATCCAGCGGGACCAGACGGTGCTCGACGCCTACCTCGGCGCTGCCCCAGAGCTCACACCGTGACCGGGCCGGCTGACGCGCCACCTCCCGCACCGATGCTCGAGCTGATCGGGGTGCGGGCCGCCTACGGCCGCATCGAGGTGCTCCACGGCGTCGATCTCGTGGTGCCGCGCGGGTCCGTGATGGCCCTGCTCGGCCCCAACGGCGGCGGGAAGACGACGACGCTGAAGGTGGCGAGCGGCCAGGTCGCCGCGACGGCAGGTTGCGTGCACATCGGCGGACGGCATGTGAACGGTGTGGCGCCCGACGCCCTCGCCCGCATAGGGGTCTGCACGATCCCGGAGGGTCGTGGTGTGTTCCCGAACCTCACCGTGCGTGAGAACCTTCGGATGGTCACCTACGGCGGGGTCTCCCAGGAGGAGGTGGAGGAGCGATCCTTCGCTCAGTTCCCTCGCCTGGGTGAGCGCCGCAACCAGCTGGCGGGCACGATGTCCGG
>JBKJSO010000433.1:0-2507 GCA_046595835.1 Acidimicrobiales bacterium
ACGACGTGGCCTGAGTGCAGCGCGTTGCCCGCGAACGTGGTCACGGCCGTGTGGTAGTTCGGCGACGTGCACAGGTGCACGTTGCCGGCGCGGTGGGGGATGCCGAAGAGGCCGAAGAAGCCCGTGAACAGCTCGGCGGTGTCGTCGGCGCCGTACTCGGACAGCGTGCGCTTCACGCCCTTGGGCTTGCCGGTGGTGCCGGAGGTGTAGTGCATCGCGGCTCCGGCGGAGCGATCGTCCGGCAGGGTGTCGGGCTGCGCGGCGAGCAGCTCCTCGACGTCGCGGAAGCCGGGCACGGTGCCATGCGCCAGGCGGGACGTCGCGGGCAGACCGGCCTCGTCTGCGGCCGTCCCCACCACCGCCGCGAACCGCTCGTGGGCCACGATCGCCCGCGCGCCGGAGTCGGTGATGATGTAGGCGATCTCGGGTGCCGAGAGTCGGTAGTTGATGGGCACGTAGTACCAGCCGGCCTGGAGCGCGGCGAGGTACAGCTCCACCGGCAGCACCCCGTTCGGGAGCACGGCGGCCACGCTGTCGCCCCGTTCGAGACCCAGCGATCGCAGGGCGTGGACGTAGCGGTTGGCGCGGGCGAGGAGGGCGCCGGCCGAGATCTCGCGACCATCGGGGTCGACGACCGCGACCACCTCCGGCTCGGCTTGGGCGTAGCGGTAGAAGCCGGTCACGTGCGGTGCACCCCCGTGGTTTCACATCTGACGGTCCGTCAGACTAGAACGGGTTCCAGTTCGGCTCCAAGACCAACCATCAGGGGGATCACATGCGCGCAGCGCTGCTTCGCAACATGGGTGACGACGCTCTCGAGGTGCGCGACGACATCGAGCTCGTCGACGTCGGCCCCGGCGAGGTCAAGGTCAAGATCGAGGCCACCGGCGTGTGCCACTCGGACCTGTCGTGCATGAACGGCACCATCCCGCAACCCGCACCCGCTGTGCTCGGCCACGAGGGCGCCGGCATCATCGCCGAGGTGGGGGAGGGCGTCACCGACGTCGCGGTGGGCGACCATGTGATCGTGGCGTGGAGCCCGCCCTGCGGCGAGTGCGCCTACTGCGGTCCCCGCCATCAGCCCAACCTGTGCTCGAACATCCAGATGGTGATGGGCGGCACCCCGCACTTCCTGCTCGACGGGGCGCCAGTGTTCGGCATGGCCGGCACTGGCACGTTCGCCGAAGAGATGATCATCCCGCACCAGGGCGTGGTGAAGATCGACAAGGACATCCCCCTCGAGATCGGCAGCCTCATCGGCTGCGGCGTCATGACCGGCGTGGGGGCCGCGATCAACACGGCCAAGGTCACCCCGGGGTCGTCGGTGGTCGTCTATGGCTGCGGCGGGGTGGGCATCTCCTGCATCCAGGGCGCACGGGTCGCGGGGGCGTCGGTGATCGTGGCGGTCGACCTCAACGACGGGAAGCTCGAAGACGCCAAGCGCTTCGGTGCCACCCACGCCTGCAAGCCCGACGAGGTCGACAGCCTCAAGGCCAGCCTCACCGGCGGCGACGGCTTCGACTTCTCGTTCGAGGCGATCGGGCTGCCCACCACCATGCGGGCTGCCTACGACGCCATCCGGCGTGGCGGCACGGCCTGCATCGTGGGCGTGGGCAAGCTTGACGAGTTCGTGAGCTTCTCCGCCTTCGAGCTGTTCTTCTCAGAGAAGAACCTCGTCGGCTCGTACTACGGGTCGGCCGACGTCCGCCACGACTTCCACAAGCTCCTCGGCTTCTGGAAGGACGGAGAGCTCGACCTCGACGGAATGATCACCCGCCGCATCAAGCTCGACGAGATCAACGACGCGTTCGCGGCGATGCAGCGTGGCGAGGTCATCCGCCAGGTCATCTCCTTCTGACGAATGGCTGATGTGACGGACATCCCGACGGGGGAGCGTGACAGCGACGGGGTGTTCCGTGCCCCGATGGTCATCGAGTACCCGTTCTCCCGGACTACCGGTCCGGTCATCGGTGCCTTTCTCACTGGCCTGCGGGAGAAGATCCTCGTCGGCATCAAGGGGGCCGACGGCCGGGTGCTCATCCCGCCGACGGAGTACGACCCGAACACCGGCGAGGACCTGAACGAGCTCGTCGAGGTCGGCCCTGGAGGGGTTGTCGACACCTGGGCGTGGGTGCGGACCCCGATGCCGAAGCACCCGCTGCAGCACCCGTTCGCCTGGGCGCTCGTACGGCCCGATGGCGCCGGCGTGGGCTTCCTGCAGGCCGTCGACGCGGGCTCAATCGACAAGATGGCGACCGGGATGCGCGTGGTGCCGCGCTGGGCGGCCGAGCGCGAGGGCACCATCCACGACCTCGAGTGCTGGGAGCCCGAAGCCTGATGGCCGACCTCGTCCCCCCGTCCATCACGCTGCCGGCCAGCCTGGCCGGCGTCGAGCTCGTGCGCAGCGTGCGCACACCCGCGTCGCTCGAGTACGAGTTCACCGCAGGCGTGGCCACGACCCGGTTCCTCACCGGCATCACCCAGAAGCGGATCCTCGGCGAGCGAGC
>JBKJSO010000139.1:0-6438 GCA_046595835.1 Acidimicrobiales bacterium
CAAGGTGCTGTGGGAGCCCGATCGGCCGAAGCCCAAGAGCGAGGCCATCAAGGCGGACTACGCACGGGCCGTCACCCACGCGCTCCGGGGCGTCATCTCGAGCGGCACTGGACGAGCCGCCCGCCTGAACCGCCCGGTGGCCGGCAAGACAGGCACCACGCAGGACAACATCGACGCCTGGTTCGCCGGCTACGTGCCGGGCTACGCGGCGGTCGTGTGGATGGGGTACCCCGACGCATCGCGTCCGATGGACAACGTGCAGGGTCGCAGCGTCACCGGCGGCTCGTTCCCCGCCCAGATCTGGGCCAAGTTCATGGCCAAGGCCGTGGCGGGACGCAAGAAGGCCGACTTCCCGGCGCCCCCCGACGCACTCCTGGGAGAGAGCAATCCTGCCGACCTCAGCCTGGCGCCACCCGAGGTGGATCCGGGCGGCACGGTGTCGGTGCGAGGCAGCGGCTTCGCCGCCTGCCGGGTCTCCTGGTCGATCGCCCTTGAGGGCACGGCTGTCACCAGCTCGCCCGAGTCGGGCTCCACCGACGACACGCGCTCGGCCACGATCACGGTTCCCACCGACGCCAAGCCTGGCACCTACACGGTGATCGCCCGCTGTGACGGCGGCGCGGGCACGCGTGACGCGGCCCGGGCCAGCCTTGTCGTCCGCGGACCCACCACGACAACCTCCAGCACGATCGCCCCGGACGTCACGACGACGACGAAACCCGTCGGCAAGCCGACCACCACGACGTCCAGCTCCACCACGACGACATCGAGCTCCACCACCACAACCGCGCCGTAGGACCGCGGGCGGCCACCGCCAGAGCAGGCCGGCGGCTCAGGTGCTGACCAGCTTCAGCACCTCGGCGGTGGTGGCCGGGCCGTCGTGGGTGACCTCGCCATCCCGCAGCGCGATGCACCGATCGGCCCGCTCGACGAAGCCGGGGTCGTGCGTGGCGACGACGACTGCTGCCCCATCGTCGTGCAGCTCGTCGAGGATGCCGAGCAGCGCCACCTTGCCGGTGGCGTCAAGACCCACGAAGGGCTCGTCGACGAGGAGGAGCTCGAAGGGTCGGATCAGGCTGAGTGCGATCGACGTCTTCTGGCGCAGACCACGACTGAACCGGGCGGGCAGGTCGTCGGCACGATGGCTCAGCTCGACGCGGGCGATGAGCTCGTCGAGCTCCTCCGCGCTTGCATGCACCCCGTGCAAGGCGCCGACGTAGGCGAGGTGCTCGCGCACGGACAGGTCGTCGTAGAGCACGGGATCGTCAGGGAGGAAGCTCACGGCGGCGCGGGCCTCAGACGTGCCAGCGGGTGCCCCCGCGATGGTGATTGCTCCGCTCGAGAGCTCGAGCAGCCCCGCGGCGAGTCGCAGGAAGGTGGACTTGCCCGAGCCGTTGTGGCCGATGAGGGCCACCATCTGGCCCGGAGCCATCGAGAGGCTCAGCGGCGCGAGGGCCACGAGGTCCGCGTAGGCCTTGGAGGCCTCATCGGCCACGAGGATGGGCTCAATCGTCGGCATCGGCCGTCCTGTCTCGTTGGGGTTGGGCGGCGTCCATCTGGGCCTTCCACCAGAGCGCCACATCGTCTCGCACGCGCACCCAACCACAGACCAGGGTGAACAGGACACCGACCACGACCACGAGCGGTTGTGCGCCGGCGAAGGCCGTGCGGCCGGACTCGACGGCACTGCGGGCCGTCAGCACGGGGGCGGCGCCGATGATCGCGATGCCGGGGGGCCACGCGGTGCGGAAGGCCAGGCGCATACCCTGCGCCTCCGGTGGCGCGAGCGACCAGCCCTCGCTCATGCTGGCCGGCCCGGCCAGCACGCTCACCAGCGCGCCGCCCAGCCCGCCCATGGCGAGTGGCAGCGCCAGCACAGCTGCCAGGTCGGCGGGCAGCTGCCCCGGCCCAGGCGCGCCAGCGGCGAGGCCGGCCACACCGGCCGTCGCCAGCATGGCGAGCACGCCGACAGGGATGTGGAGGAGGTGGATCGCGGCCGCGGGGAGCGGCGATGCGTCGCGCCGGCTGGGGTGGTCGACCTCTTGGGCGAGCGGCTCGACGGCGTCGAGGCCAGCGAGGAACATGGCAAGGCCGGCGAGGAGCACCAGCGGGGTGGTACCGGTCCAGGCGCCCCGGAGCGCGAGACCTGCCACCACACCGAGCAGCACGAGGCGGGCCACCCGCGCGGCGGGCCAGCGCAGCAGACCGCGCAGGCCGCGCACGAAGACCGGCCAGCGACCGGTGCCGCGCACGCGGAGCCGCACCCAGGGTCGGATGCGGGGCAGCTCCATCGCGAGCTGACGACGCAGGACGATCACCGTGCGCAGGTCTTGCAGGGTGGCGGCGAAGCGAAGCTGGCCCACGAGGGTCGAGCGCCGGTCGGCCGCTTCGAGCGACGCTCGCCCGAGCAGCGCCAGCCCCGCGACGAGCAGCGCCGCGGCCAGCACCACGGGGAGGAGACCGGTGATGTGGAACCGCAGCGGCCACAGGGCCAGGTCACCCAACACCGAGGTGGGGCTGGCGGCGAGCAGGTCGGTGCCGTCGGCCACCGCCACGGCGATGAGCGAGAAGCCGAGGAGCGACGCCACCCACCGTGGCAGACGGATCCCGGCCGCCACGAGCGCCGAGCCCACCGAGAGGGTGATGGCGGTGAGACCCACCAGGGCGCCCGTCGCGATCCAGGCCGGCGCCGAGCCGGGAAGGCGCTTCGAGGCGAGGTCGCCAGCGATGCCACCCACGAGGAGCCCCACGAAGGCGAGGAACCGCAGCTGGCGGATGGCGGGGGTGCGCAGCGCGCTGGTGCGGTCGACGGGCGCGAGGAGCACATGGCGCACCTCGGCTCGCTCCAGAGCGAGCGGACCACCCCGGCTGCCGGAGCGCAGACCGAGGGCGATGGCAAAGGCGGCCAGCCCGCCGATCCAGCCGGGCCCGTCAGCGAGAACGTGGCGCACCTGCGCGTGCGTGGCCAGCTCGTCGCCCACCGCGCTCGACGCCACCGCCACCGCGATCAGCCCGAGGATGCCCGTGAGGTAGGCCTGGTAGAAGGCATCGATCCAGTGGATGTCGGCCACCCGCTTACGACGGCGGAACTGCCGCCAGTCGACCAGTGCTCCCTCGAGGTCGGCGTCGGGATCGGCGGTGAGCACGGAGTGCGACGCTACCGCCGCCCCGCCCGGTGGTCGTAGTCAGGTCGCCCTCAGGGTTCTAGCCGAGTCGTTCGATGACCATGGCCATGCCCTGGCCACCGCCGACGCACATCGACTCGAGGCCGTAGCGACCGCCCGTGTCCTCGAGGCCGTTGATGAGGGTGGTCATGATGCGAGCACCGGTCATGCCGAAGGGGTGGCCGAGGGCGATGGCGCCGCCGTTCACGTTCAGCTTTCCGGGGTCGATGCCGAGGTGCTTCATCGAGGGCAGCACCTGCGCGGCGAAGGCCTCGTTGATCTCCACGAGGTCGATGTCGTCGATCGTGAGGCCAGCCCGCTTGAGGGCCATCCGGCACGCCTCGACCGGGCCCATGCCCATGATCTCTGGGTTCAGCCCGGTGACGCCGGACGAGATGATGCGAGCGAGCGGGGTGATGCCGAGCTCGTTGGCCTTCGTGTCGCTCATCACGACGACGGCTGCGGCGCCGTCGTTGAGGGGGCAGGCGTTGCCGGCCGTGACCTTGCCGTCGGGGCGGAACACCGGCTTCAGCTCGGCCAGCTTCTCGACGGTGGTGCCGGCGCGGGGACCATCGTCCTTCGACACGACGGTGCCGTCGGCGAGCGTGACCGGGGTGATCTCACGGTCGAAGAAGCCGCGCTCCTGCGCGGCCACGGCCCGCTGCTGCGAGCGGGCGCCCCACTCGTCCATCGCTTCGCGGGAGACGTTCTCGGCGAGGACGACGTTCTCAGCCGTCTGACCCATCGCGATGTAGATGTCGGGCAGTCCGGCCGGCGGCTCCCAGGTGCTGGCGCCGCCGGTGCGCTCACCGGTGCGGGCCTCAGCATCGGCGAAAAGGGGGTTGTGGGGACCGGTGTCGGAGGCGCCGTGCATGTAGCGGCTCACAGTCTCGACGCCGGCGGCCACGAACACGTCGCCCTCGCCGGCCTTGATGGCGTGCGCAGCCATCCGGATCGTCTGGAGCGACGACGAGCAGTAGCGGTTGACGGTGACACCCGGGACGTCGGGCAGGCCGGCGAGCAGGGCGGCCACGCGGCCGACGTTGTAGCCCGCCTCACCGCCGGGCTGTCCGCAGCCGAGGATGACGTCCTCGACGAGCTGCGGGTCGAGCTGGGGGGTCTTGGCCAGCACCGCCTTGATGATGAGGCCCGCGAGATCGTCGGGGCGGCACTCGGTGAGGCTGCCCTTGTTGGCACGGCCGATCGGCGTGCGGGCGGTCGAGACGATGACGGCTTCGGGCATGCGAGCCCCTCCTCATGCGGTCCAGCGGGAACGCCGGTCAGTCTGGCCGCCCCACAGGGCCAGCCACCAGTCCACCAACAGAGGTCTGTGACCCTCCGCGGCCACCCTGCGGCCGTCAGGGTTCACCGACCTTGGTTACCGTGACCGGCGATGTCGCTGTTCGAGGATCCCAACGTCGGCACCGTGGCGGAGCCGACGTTCTCGGTCGGTGAGCTGGCTGATGCCATCGGCCACGCCGTGCGGGCATCGTTCCGCGACGAGGTGTGGGTGCGCGGCGAGATCCACGACCTCTCCCGTCCGGCATCGGGCCACGTGTACCTCACGCTCGTTGAGGATCGGCCCGACGGCGGCAAGGCCAGCCTGTCCGTGATGCTGTCGGCGGCCAACAAGGTGGCGGTCAACCGAGCGCTCACGCGCGCCGGGGGGTCGGTCCGGATGATCGGCGGCACCGAGGTGCGCATCCGTGGGCGACTCGACTGGTACGCCCCTCGCGGGCAGCTGCAGCTGCGCATGACCGCGATCTATCCGGCCTACACGCTCGGCCAGCTGGAGATGGCTCGAGCCGAGCTGCTCGCCCGGCTCGGCGTGGAAGGTCTCCTCGACCGCAACGGCATGCTGGCCATGCCCCTCGTGCCACTGCGGATCGGCCTCGTCACCAGCCGCGGCAGCGCCGCCGAGGCCGACTTCCTCGACGAGCTCGCCCGCAGCGGCCTCGCCTTCCACGTGATCGCGGTCGACGTGCGCGTGCAGGGCGTGGGGGCGCCCCGCCAGGTCGCATCCGGGATCGCGAGCGCAGCGGCGCGGGCCTGCGACGTGATCGCCGTCGTCCGAGGCGGCGGTGCCCGCACCGACCTGGCCTGCTTCGACGACGAGCGCGTCGCCCGCGCCATCGCACTGTGCCCCGTCCCCGTGGTCACCGGCATCGGGCACGAGATCGACCGGTCGGTGGCCGATGACGTCGCCCACGCCGTGGCCAAGACCCCCACGGCGGCCGCCCAGCACCTCGTGGAGCGCGTCAGCGACTACCTCGGACGCGTCGAGGAGCTGTGGTCGGTGGTGGCCCGCCTGAGTCAGCGCGAGCTGGCTGCCCACGACGCCCAGCTCGGCGCCCACACGGCACGAGCCAGTCGCAATGCCCGGGCCTCGCTCACCGGGGCCGCCGCCCGCCTGGACGCGCACGCCGCCCGAGCCCGTCGGGCCGGTGTGGTGGCCACCACTCGCGCCGACCAGCGCCTCGAGCGCGACGGCGGCCGCCTCACCGGGTCCGCCCGGGTGAAGGTCGGCGATGCCGAGGCCGCTCTCACCGCGGCGGGGCGGCGCCTGCTGCTCCGTGCACCGCGAGCGCTGACAGAGGCCGGGCGCGACCTCATCGGTCTCGACGCTCGCGTGCGATCGCTCGACCCGGCCCGGGCCTTGGCCCGAGGCTGGTCGATCACCCGCACCGCCGATGGTCGAGTGGTGCGCGACCCCGCTGATCTGACCGCTGGGGAGCAGCTCGTCACGCAGCTCGCCCGTGGCGAGGTGCGGTCTACGGTGGATGACGATGGCTGAACCCGCCGCCCCCCCTGCAGAGCCCGCGATCGGCTACGGCGAGGCTCTCGCCGAGCTCGAGCGCATCCTCGAAGAGATCGAGGATGACGCCGTCGACGTCGACGTCCTCGCCACCAAGGTGCGGCGCGCCGCCGAGCTGCTTCGCGTCTGTCGAGACCGGATCGCGTCGGCCCGCATCGAGGTCACCCAGATCGTGGCCGACCTCGAACCGGTCGCTGTCGACGACACCGACGAGTAGCACCACTCGTCGGCAACGTGGGGCGCCGACTACGACATTGGACGCCAGCCGGAACCCCCGGCTGGCCGTCAACAACCGACGGTCACCGGCCACGACACCAGCACCGTGCCCGCGCCGCCGGCCGACCGCACCGGGCTCGATCCATCACCCGGACCAGCGTCCTCCTACGATCGGGGCAGACATGACCCATGCCGCCGTCGCCGAGCGGGTCGAAGCACGTCTCGACGCGCTGCTCAGCGGGG
>JBKJSO010000183.1:0-4116 GCA_046595835.1 Acidimicrobiales bacterium
CGCGTCGGCATGGCCGACGTGACGCCCTTCGCCTGCCCCGCCCACTGCCTCTTCTTCGAGTCGCGCTCGATCACCGATGCCGGATGGCAGCGCTTCGACAAGCCCGACGACGCCCCCGACGACGCCCCCGACGTCACCTGACGCACCGGCTCGACGCCTCGACGCCTCGACGACTCAGCGACCGGAGCGTCTCCGTCGAAGGATGACGTGCGCCTTGGCGGCCCCCCAGACGAGTCCCGGCTCGTGAACCACCGGATCGAGATCGCTGAAGGAGGCCGGGCCCAGGTCGTAGAGGTCTTCGGGAAAGAGCCGCTCGGCATCGGGGTCTCGCACCACAGACGGGACCCCGGCGGCCACGAGCACCGACGTGGGGTGGTGGGTGGCCTGTCGGATGAGCGAGAGCGGGTTCGTCCGCTGGGCATCGACGTCGAGCTCGAGCAGGGCTCGAAGCGCGGGCACCACCTCAGCACGGGCCTCCTGGGCCGCCGCCTCGGCCGCCTCGAGCACGGCATCCGATGGCTCCGTTCCGGCCCACGCGAGCCACCGTTGGCGCACCGAGCGCACCACCCAGCCGGCGATGGCAGCGTCGACGGCGTCGAGCAGAGCAGCCGAGTGACGAACGAGGGCGGCGGCGTCGCCCGGATCGTCGAGCGGGTTGGCGTCGGGGGGCACAGCGACCATGCTTGCCGCATGTCAAGCCAGCGCGTCGAACCCGGGCCCGGGCAGGAGTCGGTGTGGGACTACCCGCGCCCGCCACGCCTGGAGCCGACCACCCGCCACCTCCTGGTGATGCTGGGGGGCACGACGATCGCAGACACCCGCCAAGGCCACCGCGTGCTGGAGACGAGCCAGCCGCCCGCGTACTACCTCGACCCTGCCGACGTGCGGGTCGATCTCCTGGAACCGAGCACGAGGCGCACGTTCTGCGAGTGGAAGGGGTAGGCCGCCTACTTCGATGTCGTCGTCGATGGCGTGCGGGTGGAGGCCGCCGCCTGGAGCTACCCGGCCCCCACCCCGGCCTTCGACGCCATCCGGGGGCACATCTCCTTCTACCCGCAGCACCTGAAGTGCTCGGTCGACGGTGAGGTCGTGGCGTCCAACGAGGGCGCCTTCTACGGAGGGTGGATCACGAGCGACATCACGGGCCCGTTCAAGGGCGGCCCCGGCACGGCGCACTGGTGAGCGGTCGCTGATGCGCATCCGTGCCCTGTCCGTGTTCGAGGGCGTCGTGTACCACTGCTGGTGCATCGAGCGATCCCAGCCATGCAAGCCCACCCTCGAGGTCGACGCCCTGCTACGCCCCGGCGACGCCGATGCCGAGTCAGGACCGCTGCTGCTGTCGATCGCTGACTACATCGCGATGGCGGGCGGGCTGGCCGCCGCCGGTCCGTGTCTCGATGAGCTCGAGGCCAAGAACCGCATCGTCGACCATCTCGGGGTGCCGCACATCAGCTTTCCCACCTGGACGACGGTGGAGGTCAGCCAAGCATCTGGTTGAACCCACCGCTGCGGAGCCCGTCGAGGTCGAGGGTGACCCAGCGGTACCCGGCGGCATGGACCGCGGCGAGCACCTCCGCCCGCTTGCCGATCACCGCGTCGAGATCGATCTCGGGTACCTCGATGCGGGCCACCTCACCGTGGTGTCGCACGCGCAGCTCGTCGAAGCCCAAAGCCCGCAGGCCCGCCTCGGCGCGCTCGACAGCGCTCAACCGGCCGAGGGTGACGGGCGTGCCGTACGGAAGCCGCGAGGCCAGGCACGCCGCGGCTGGCTTGTCCCAGGTGGACAGCCCGAGCTGCTGCGACCACGAGCGCACGTCGGCCTTCGTGAAGCCAGCGTCTACCAACGGGAACGCGGCACCTCGTTCGGCGGCCGCTCGCTGCCCGGGCCGGTGGTCGCCGAGGTCGTCGAGGTTCACGCCGAGGACCACCCTCGCGCCCGACGCCTCGGCGAGCGGCGCGAGCGCGGCAAGCAGCGCGTCCTTGCACCAGTAGCAGCGGTCGCCATCGTTGCGGGCGTAATCGGGGTTGGCGAGCTCGTCGGTGACCACCTCCGTCCAGCGCATGCCCCACCCCTCGGCCAGCGTGGCGCAGGCGGCCCGCTCGGATCCGGGCAACGAGGCGGACACCGCGGTGACCGCGATCGCCCCCTCGGCGCCGAGCGTGTCGTGGGCCACCCAGGCCAGAAAGGCGGAATCGGCGCCCCCGGAGAAGGCGACGACGACGGAACCGAGCTCACGGAGGCGCTCCCGGAGCGGCTCCAGTCCGCCCGGAGGTGACGCGGGGGTGAGGTCAGGGGCCATGGTCCGGCCAGTCTTTCGCAACGCGGCGAGCAATGGGCGTGAGTAGGGTCCGATGTCACATCGTCCCAGGTCCCTGGGCAAGGGGAGGCAACCAGCACATGAACCACAAGAGAATCGTACGCGCCGCAGCATTGATGCTCGGCCTCACGCTCGTGGTCGCGGCCTGTGGCAGCGACAAGAAGAGCGACACCACCGACACCACAGGTGGCGGTGCCGCGCCGAAGGAGTACTCGCTCGCCTTCGTGGGCCCCCTCACGGGCGACGCCGCCAACCTCGGCATCTACATCCGAGACGGCGCCAAGGTGGCCGTCGACGAGTTCAACAAGGCCAACCCCGGCATCAAGATCACGCTGAAGGAGTTCGACACCCAGGGCGACCCTGCCCAGGCGCCCACCGTGCTCGACAAGTACATCAACGACGACTCGATCCTCGGCATCGTCGGCCCGGCCTTCTCGGGTGAGACCAAGGCCGTGCTGCCCACCCTCGAGGAGAACGGCCTCGTGATGGTGAGCGCCTCGGCCACCAAGACGGACCTGCCGACCGTCGTTCCCGGCAGCAAGTCGTTCCACCGGGTGCTGCCCAACGACGCGGCCCAGGCCGCCGGCGTCGTGAAGTACCTCGACGCCAAGCTGAAGCCGAAGACGATCGCCATCATCCACGACAACAGCGAGTACGGGAAGGGCTTGGCCGTCGATCAGGTGGCCACCCAGCTCCCGGCCAGCGTCAAGGTGGTGGCGACTGAGGCCATCGACCCGAAGAGCCAGGACTTCTCCGCCGCGGTCAACGCGGTGAAGGCGGCCAAGCCTGACGTCATCTTCTACGGCGGCTACTACGAGGCTGCTGGTCGGCTCAAGAAGCAGCTGGCCGATGCGGGTGTCACCGCGACGTTCATCAGCGGTGATGGCGCACTCGATGCGGGGTTCGTCAAGGCAGCCGGTGCCGCCGCAGACGGCGCGCTGCTCAGCTGCCCGTGCTACTTCGCCAGCGAGGCCAGCCCAGGCAAGCTCGGCGAGTTCGCCAAGGCGTATGCGAAGCTCATCGGCAACGTGCCCGGCACCTACTCGAGCGAGGCCTTCGACTCGGCCAACATCTTGATGACGGGCATCAAGGCCGGGAACACCGATCGGACCAAGCTCCGCGACTACGTCGAGAGCCTGACGAAGGTCGACTACGCCATCTCCAAGGACGTCACCTTCAAGGCCGACGGCGACATCGAGGCAAACGGCATCTTCATCTTCACGGTGAAGGACGGCAAGATCGTGCTCGAGACCGCCACCGACGACCTCTGAGGCGTCAACCACACCACTGAGCAGGCCGGAGGGCGCCCATCGCGGGCGCCCTCCGGTCATCCCACGAGAGGCGATGCATGCACTTCAGCGACCTGGGCGACCAGTTCTGGGCGCAGACAGTCGACGGGCTCACCCTGGGCGCGATCTACGCCCTGATCGCTCTCGGCTACACCCTCGTGTACGGCGTGCTGCGGCTCATCAACTTCGCCCACTCCGAGATCTTCGCCATCGGCATCTTCGCGACAACCTTCGCCATCGACGCCCTCGGGGTCACCGCGCCGCGCACCGGGGTGAAGCTGTTCCTCACCCTTGCGCTGCTGCTCGTCGTGGCGATGGCCGCGTCGGGGCTGGCGGCGCTGGTGATGGAGCGCATCGCCTACCGTCCGCTCCGGCGGCGCAACGCCCCGCGGCTCACCGCCCTGATCACCGCCATCGGCATCTCCCTGTTCATCCAGGAGTTCCTCGCCCTGCGCTACGGGCGCAACCAGATCAACTCGCAGCGGGTGATGACCAAGAGCACGCTGTTC
>JBKJSO010000191.1:0-8920 GCA_046595835.1 Acidimicrobiales bacterium
TCATCTTCGACGGCGTCGACATGACCTACGCCCCTCCTCAGGAAGTCGCTGCACGAGGGGTGGTGCAGGTACCCGGCGGCAAGGGCGTGTTCCCGAGCCTCAGCGTCGAGGAGAACCTCAAGATCGCCGGATGGTTGTTCCGAAAGGACCCCGAGTACCTCAAGGAGGCAAACGAGAAGGTGCTCGAGTACTTCCCGGTCCTCCGCGAGCGATGGGACCAGCCGGCCGGCAACCTCTCCGGCGGCGAGCAGCAGATGCTCACCCTCGGTCAGGCCTTCATCGCCAAGCCCCGTCTGCTGATGATCGACGAACTCTCGCTTGGCCTGGCCCCGATCATCGTCGAGCAACTCCTGGTGATCGTCAAAGCCATCCGCGACAACGGCACCACGATCATCCTCGTCGAGCAATCGGTCAACGTGGCCCTCACGGTGGCCGAGACGGCCTTCTTCCTGGAGAAGGGGGAGATTCGTTTCAAGGGTCCGACCTCGGAGCTCCTGGAGCGGCCTGATGTGCTGCGCTCAGTCTTCCTCGAGGGCGCGGGCAAGATGGGCGACCCGACGGCATCCGCCTCGACTTCTACTTCCCCGGCCGGACGACTGTCGGCCCGTCCCCGCCCTGCCACGGCACTCGACGTCGACGGAAATCCTGCCGTACTCCTTGCGGCGCACGACCTCGAGAAGCGCTTTGGAGGCATCTCGGCCACCAACGCCGTCTCCTTCGACCTTAAAGCCGGCGAGATCCTCGGCTTCATTGGACCCAACGGGGCAGGGAAGACGACCCTCTTCGATCTCCTGTCCGGCTTTCTCTCTCCGGATGGTGGTCGAATCGACTTCCTGGGCGAGGACGTCACCAATCTGACTCCCGACGGTCGAGCCCGTCGCGGCCTCGGTCGTTCCTTCCAGGACGCTCGGCTGTTCTCCTCGATGACCGTCCGCCAGACGATCGCCACGGCGCTCGAGCGCCACGTCGAGGTCCGGGACCCCCTTGCGGCACTTCTGCTCTCGCCTGCGGTGGCCGCGTCGGAGAAGGTGGTCGACGAGGAGGTCACGCGGCTCATCGACCTCATGCGACTCGGTGCGTACGCCGACAAGTTCGTCGGCGAGCTCTCCACCGGCACCCGCCGTGTCGTCGACCTCGCGTGCACGCTTGCCCATCAGCCGTCGGTGCTGCTGCTCGACGAGCCCTCCTCGGGGATCGCGCAGCGCGAAACCGAGGCACTGGGCCCGGTCTTGCTCGACATCCGTGACCAGACGGGCGCGGCAATGGTCATCATCGAGCACGACATGCCGCTGATCTGCGGGATCTCGGACGAGCTGCTCGCCCTGGAGCTCGGGGCCGTGGTCGCACGCGGCGTGCCCGACGACGTGATCCACGACCCACGGGTGATCGAGGGCTACCTCGGCGGCGATCAGGCTGTGATCCAACGCTCGGATGCCGAGCCCACCCGCGGGAGCGACGGCAGCAGCCGGACGAAGGCGCGGCGTCGTACTCCGCTCAAGGCGGGCGCGCGATGAGGCGTGCCCCGCTGTTTGCTCTGGGCCTGCTGGCCACAGTCGTACTGGGTGCAGGGCCCGTGCGTGCGCAGCAGACCGCCGGTGTCACGGTGGACGAGGCGGGCTGGTGGTCGTCGCAGCCCACCGCGCTGGCTCAGCCCGGGCAGGGCTTCCAGGTGGCCGCCGGCCCGCAAGGCGGCGCCGAGAGCGTGGCCGCCATCCGACTGACGATCGCCGCCAGCCACGTTGACAACCTCCAGGTGCGCCTCGTGGAGGCGAGCGGCGGCACGGTCGGCGCCGAGCTCGGCACGCTGCGCGTGTGCACCACTACGGCAACCTGGACGGCTGCCAACCCGGGCAAGCTCACCGACGCGCCTACCGCCGACTGCACCACGGCGGCCAACCTGACGCGCACCACCGACGGCTCGTGGCTCGGTGACCTCACGGCCCTGGCGCCCGACGGTGGCACCGTGTCCCTTGTGATCTTGCCCCTGTACCAGCCACCCGTGCCCGTCGGCCCCGGCATGATCGTGACGATCAGTGCGGGGGAGTTCACTGCTGCGGGGTCGGGTTCGCCATCGACGACCGATACCGCCTACGACCCCGGCGGTGGTGCTGGCAGCAACCCCACCACCGACCTCTACGGAAGCTTCGGCGGTGGCAGCATTGGCGGTGACTTCGGGGGCGGGTCCCTCGACGTGCCGCCCGCTGCCGCGGGGGCAGACGGCTCCACCACCACGGTGCCCCCATCGACCACCCCGACGACGCAAGGGAGCGACGACTTCGCGCTCGTGCCAGTCGCAAGCTCCGGCGGGAGCAGTCGGCCGTGGGTGCGCCTCGTCGTGTTGATTCCCCTATGTGCGGCGTTTGGCGTCGGCACGGTGCAGGCGAGGCGACGGCTCGCCAGCGTCGGGTGGTCAGCGGCGGCCTGAGCCGATCGCTCAGGCCAGCGCCGCCACCACGTGGTCGACGCAGCCGGTGAGGGCCACCACATCGTCGGGGTCGATGGCCGGGAAGAGCGCCACTCGGAGCTGGTTGCGACCCAGCTTGCGGTAGCTCTCGGTGTCGAGGATCCCGTTGGCCCGCAGCACGTGTGACACGACGTTGGCGTCGACCACGGCTGCGTCGAGGTCGATGGTGGCCACCACGTGGCTGCGCTGCGCGGGATCCTGCACGAACGGGGTGGCATACGTGGACGTCTCGGCCCAGCCGTAGATGGCCTCGGCCGACCGGTCGCACCGGTTGGCCGCCCAGCTCAGGCCGCCTTGCTGGTTGATCCAGTTGACCTGCTGGTTGGCCAGGAAGACGGTGACCAGAGCGGGCGTGTTGTAGGTCTGGTCCTTGCGGCTGTTCTCCAAGGCGATGCCGAGGTCGAGCGACGCCGGCACCCACCGATCGGACGCGGCGATGCGCCCGATGCGCTCGATGGCCGCGGGCGACACCGCGGCCAACCAGAGGCCGCCGTCGCTCGCCAGGCACTTCTGCGGTGCGAAGTAGTACACGTCGACCTCGTTCGGGTCGAAGCGCAGGCCGCCGGCTGCGGAGGTGGCGTCGACGAGCACGAGGCCGTCGGCTCCCTCGGGGCGCTCGAGTGGCATGGCCACACCGGTGGAGGTCTCGTTGTGGGTGAGGCAGTAGGTGTCGACGTCGGGGTCCGCCACAGGGAGGGGATGGGTGCCGGGTTCGGCGAAGAGGTTCGACGGCTCCTGCAGGTGGGGCGCCGCGGCTGCGGCCTCCGCGAACTTCGAGGAGAACTCGCCGAAGCGCAGATGCTGGCTGCGCTGGTCGATCAGGCCGAACGTGGCGGCGTCCCAGAACGACGTGGTGCCACCATTGCCGAGGATCACCTCGTAGCCGTCGGGGAGGGCGAACAGCTCGGCCAGCCCGTTGCGCAGGGCCCCCACCTCGAACTGCACGCGAGCCTGGCGATGCGACGTACCGAGGTACGGACCCCCGGCGCCCGGCTCGGCGGAGACCACGAGGGCGTCGATGGCTTCCGGGCGGATCTTGGACGGACCGCAACCGAAGCGCCCATCGGCGGGGAGGAGGTCGGCGGGGATCGTGATCTCGGGGGTGGCGGGGGTGGTCACCGTGCCATGATCGCGAACCGACCGAGCAAGGAGCGAGACCGTTGGCCAGCCGCCCCACCGACGCCCGAGTGTCCCGCCGCATCGCGGCGATCGCCGAGTCCGCCACCCTCGCCGTCGATGCCAAGGCCAAGGCCCTCCAGGCGGCTGGGGAGCCGGTGATCGGCTTCGGCGCTGGGGAGCCCGACTTCCCAACGCCCGCGGCCATCGTCGAAGCCGCCATCGAGGCCTGCCGCGACCCTCGCAACCACAAGTACACGCCCGCCGGCGGCCTACCCGAGCTCAAGGAGGCGATCGTCGCCAAGACGCTGCGCGACTCCGAGTACCTCGTGGAGCCCAGCCAGGTGCTCGTCACCAACGGCGGCAAGCACGCGGTGTACAACACCTTCGCCACGTTGCTCGACCCGGGCGACGAGGTGCTGCTGCCTGCTCCGTACTGGACCACCTACCCCGAGCCCATCGCCCTGTCCGGCGGAGTGCCCGTGGTGCTGCCCACCGACGAGCGCACCGGGTTCCGGGTCACCGTGGAGCAGCTCGACGCAGCGGTGACCGATCGCACGAAGGTGCTCATGTTCGTGTCGCCCTCGAACCCCACGGGCGCCGTCTACCCGCCGAGCGAGGTGGAGGCCATCGGGCGCTGGGCCGTCGAGCGCGGCATCTGGGTGGTGACCGACGAGATCTACGAGCACCTCACCTACGGCGAGCACCGCTTCAGCTCGATGCCCACCCTCGTGCCCGAGCTGGCCGAGCGCTGCGTGGTGCTCAACGGTGTGGCCAAGACCTACGCCATGACTGGTTGGCGGGTCGGGTGGATGCTCGGACCGACCGACATCATCAAGGCGGCCACCAACCTGCAGTCGCACGCAACGTCCAACGTCGCCAACGTGAGCCAGCGCGCCGCCATCGCTGCCCTCACCGGCGACCTCGCCGCGGTCGCGGAGATGCGGGCCGCCTTCGACCGTCGCGGGCGCACGATGCACAAGCTGCTCACGGGCATCGAGGGCGTCACGGCGCTCGAGCCGCAGGGCGCGTTCTACAGCTTCCCGAACCTGTCTGCCTACCTCGGTCGGACCATCCGCGGTCGCACCTCGGCCAGCACGGTCGAGCTGTGCAGTGTGCTCCTCGACGAGGCCAAGGTGGCCATCGTGCCGGGCGAGGCCTTCGACGCGCCCGGCTACGCGCGCCTCAGCTACGCGCTCGGCGACGACGACCTGGGCGAGGGCTGTCAGCGCATCGCCGACCTGCTCGCCGAAGCCGACTGACGCGGTGGTGATGGCCGAGCTGCCCTACGGATCGTGGCCGACGCCGATCACGAGCGAGGTCGTCGTGCGCTCGGCCCGCCTGCCGAACGGCCTGGCTCTCGACGGTGACGACCTGTGGTGGTCGGAAGGGCGACCGGAGGAGGGCGGCCGCACCGCCGTGCTGCGACGGGGAGCCGATGGGGTCGTCACCGAGATCGTCGCTGCCCCATGGAACGCCCGCACGGCGGTGCACGAGTACGGCGGCGGCGCCTGGTGGGTTGCCGGCGGGGTGCTCTGGTTCGCCGACTGGGCCACCCAGCGCCTCCACCGTGTGGCCCCGGGGGGCGAACCTGCGGCCCTCACGCCTGATCCGTCGGTGGCGCGCGGTCTTCGCTTTGCCGATGGCCGGCTGAGCCCCGACGGCACCACGCTGCTGTGCGTGCAGGAGGAGCACCACGCCGACGGATCCGAGGCCACGAACACGATCGTGCGCCTCGCCGCCCACGAGGCGTCGTCGCCCGAGGTGGTGGTGGCGGGCCGTGACTTCGTGGCCGATCCTCGCTGGCGTCCCGACGGCGGTGCGTACTGCTGGCTCGAGTGGGACCACCCTGACATGCCCTGGGACGCCACCAGGCTGATGGTCGACGAGGGCGGCCAGCGCACCCTGGTGGCCGGCGGCGATCGACGGGAGTCGATCTGCCAGCCCACCTGGGCACCCGACGGCTCCTTGTGGTTCAGCGGCGATCGCACGGGGTTCTGGAGCCTCTATCGGTGGACGCCGGCTGGCGGGGTCGAGTCAATGGTGGATCTCGGCAAGGACATCGGGTTCCCGCAGTGGGTCTTCGGGGAGACGTGCTTCGCCTTCCTCGACGACGGTCGGGTGGTCCTCGTGTACGGCGAGGCCGGCGCCGACCAGCTCGCACTGTGGGCACCCGACGGGGGGCAGATCACCGACGTCGATGTGCCGCACACCTCCGTGGAGGACATGCAGGTCGGGGGTACGTCGATCGCGTACGTGGGGGCGTCCCCCACCACCGAGCCCCACGTCGTCCGTGTGGTGCTCGACGGCCCCCAGCCCGGTGTGATCGAGGTGCTCGTGGCACCCCGCGATCTCGGTCTCGACCCGGCCTGGTTCTCCGTGCCCGAGCCGATCGAGTTCCCCACGGCAGGTGGTGTCAGCGCCCACGCGCTGCTCTACCCTCCGACCAACCCGGAGGCCATCGCCCCCGCCGGTGAGCGCCCGCCGCTCCTCGTGATGATCCACGGTGGCCCCACCTCCGCGGCCCGCCCGATGCTGCAGCTGTCGAAGCAGTACTGGACGAGCCGAGGCTTCGCCGTGGTGGACGTCAACTACCGAGGCTCCACGGGCTACGGCCGGGCCTATCGCGATCTGTTGCAGGGCCAGTGGGGCGTCGCCGACGTGGAGGACTGCGCCGCGGTGTGCCGGTTCCTCGCCGACCGCGGCGATGTGGACGCAGCTCGTCTGTGCATCCGTGGCGGGTCCGCCGGTGGCTTCACCACCCTGGCCGCCCTCGCGTTCGAAGACGTGTTCGCGGCCGGCGCCAGCCACTACGGCGTGGCCGACCTCGGCGTGCTGGCCCAGGAGACCCACAAGTTCGAGAGCCGCTACCTCGATGGCCTGGTGGGCCCGTGGCCCTCGGCCCGCGCCACCTACGAGGCGCGCTCGCCCATCTTCCACACCGATCGCATCGACCGCCCCCTGGTGGTGTTCCAGGGCCTCGACGACCCGATCGTGCCGCCCAACCAGGCGGAGATGATCGTGGAGGCGGTGCGGGGCAAGGGGGTCCCCGTGGCCTACCTGGCCTTCGAGGGCGAGCAGCACGGCTTCCGGCAGGCGCCGAACATCCGGGCCGCCCTCGACGGCGAGCTCAGCTTCTACGCCCAGGTGCTCGGCTTCGCCCTCCCGCACGCCGAGGGGATCGCCCCGATCCAGGTCGACAACCTCACCTGACCCGTCAGGTGACCCGGCCAAGGATCATCGGAGCCAGGGGCCGTCACCGCGAGCGCTCGAAGGGCACGCCGTCGGCGGCGGGGGCGATGGCGAGCCCGACAGCGCCAGCCACGACCACGATCGTCACCACGAACGACCTCCAAGGCAGTGGTCGGAACGCGGGTCACGGTAGTGCAGCCGTCGCCGTTCTTGGAGGGGCGCATGCCTCGATGTCTGCGCATTGGTTTGGCGGGTTCTGTCGATCTGACGTCAGACTCCTCGAATGCCGCGCATCCTTGTCACCGAGAAGATCGCCGACGGTGGCCTGGAACGCCTGCGGGCGTCGGGGCACGAGGTGGACATCCAGGAAGATCTCACCCCGGAGGGGCTCCTGCAGGCGGTCGTGGGGGCACACGCACTCATCATTCGCTCGGCCACGATGGTCACGGCCGACGTGCTCGCCGCGGGCCGTGATCTCATCGTTGTGGGGCGGGCCGGCATCGGCCTCGACAACGTCGACACCGAGGCGGCAACTGCGCAGGGTGTGATGGTGGTGAACGCGCCGCAGTCGAACATCCTCACCACCGCCGAGCACACGATGGCGATGCTCCTCGCGCAAGCACGCAACATCCCCCAGGCCCACGCCGCCCTCGTGGCCGGTCGGTGGGAGCGCTCGACGTGGGAGGGCGTGGAGCTGGCCGACAAGACCCTCGGCATCGTGGGCTTCGGCCGCATCGGCAAGCTCGTGGCCCAGCGGGCGTCAGCCTTCGCCATGAAGGTCGTGGCCCACGACCCGTTCGTGGCGCCGGAGCGGGCCCGTCAGCTCGGCGTGGAGCTGCTGAGCCTCGACGAGCTGATCGCGGTGTCCGACTTCCTGACCCTGCACGTCGTGAAGACGCCGGAGACCCTCGGCATGGTGGGCAAGGACCTGCTCGCCAAGGCCAAGCCCAACCTGCGCATCATCAACGTGTCGCGCGGTGGCGTCATCGACGAAGACGCCCTTGCCGAAGCCATCCGCGACGGACGAATCGGCGGCGCGGCAATCGACGTCTTCGCAACCGAGCCAACCACAACCTCTCCGCTGTTCGATCTCCCGCAGGTCGTCGTCACGCCCCACCTCGGGGCGAGCACCGTCGAGGCGCAGGACAAGGCCGGCGACACCATCGCCGAGCAGGTGGGCTTGGCCCTCGCCGGCGAGTTCGTGCCCTTCGCGGTGAACGTGAGCGCAGCCGAGGCCTCGAGCACGGTGCGCCCGTTCCTCCCCCTCGCCGAGCGGCTGGGCGAGATGTACGCGGCGCTGTCTGGTTCCGTGCCCGATGTTCTCGAGGTGGCCTACGAGGGTCAGCTGGCCGACTCCGACACCCGCATCCTCACCCTCTCCGTGCTGAAGGGCGTGTTCGGCCGGGTGAGCGAGGAGCCGGTGAGCTACGTGAACGCGCCCCGCCTCGCCGCGGAGCGGGGGATCGAGGTGCGGGAGTCGTCGAGCTCCACCTCGCACGACTACGTGAACCTTGTGACCATCCGGGGAGGCGGCCACGCCATCGGCGGCACCCTCGTCGGCCTACGGGGCGAGGCCCGCATCGTGATGGTCGACGACCACTCGGTCGACGTGCCCCCCGCCAACAACATGCTCGTGGTGCGCAACGACGACGTGCCCGGGATGATCTCCGCGGTCACCGGCGTGCTCGGCGACGCCGGGGTGAACATCGACGACATGCACCTGGGGCGTTCCGCCGAGGGGGCCGCCGCCCTCATGATCCTGGCCACCGATCAGCCGGTGCCCGACGACGTCCAGACGGCCATCAAGGCGCTCGCCGGCGTCGTATCCGCCGTGGGGCTCTGACATGCGGCTTCGGGCGTCGCTGCGCTCCTGCCTGCGCCTAGCGCTTGGCTTGGCGGAGGCCGTCGGCCTCGGCGGCGGGGGCATCGCGGTAGCAGCGGTCGGGATTGGTGCGGGCGTAGTTGAGCATCCCCGGCAAGTGGAAGATCTTCGAGGCGAGCTTGGCCTTCACCGGGTGGGTGGTGGGGCAGACGTCGCCCTTCGGGGTGACCCAGGCGGCGACCAGCGGCTTCTTCTTGGCGGGGGCCTTCTTGGCCGGCGTCTTCTTGGCCGAGGCCTTCGCGGCCGGGGCCTTCTTGACGGGCGTC
>JBKJSO010000343.1:0-4277 GCA_046595835.1 Acidimicrobiales bacterium
ACTCGCCGCGGTACTCGGGCGGGGCGACCCCGAGCATCTTGCGCATCGGCGACCACATGCCGTCGGCCGCGATCGCGTAGCGGGCGCTCAGCGCTCCGATTCCCTCGACCTCGAGCACCACTCGGTCGGCCAGCTCGGTCGCCCCGGTGACGGCGTGACCATCGTGCACCTCCACACCGGCGAGGCGCGCCGTGTCGGGCAGCGCGGCGTCGAGCTCGGCTCGCCGGGCCACCACGGCGAAGAGGCCGTTGTCACGGGGCAGTGGGAAGGTCACCTCGTGGTGCGACGGTGAGCTCACCACCACGTCATGCACGGGCTGCCACGACGGCACCGCCTCCGGTCGCAGGCCGAGGTCCTCAAGGAGGCGCAATGCTCCTGCCGTCAGGCCGTCGCCGCAGATCTTGTCGCGCGGGAAGGTCGCCTTGTCGACGAGGACGACGTCACGCCCCGCACGCGCGAGGGTGATCGCCGCCGCCGCGCCGGCGGGGCCACCGCCGACCACGATCACATCAGCGGGGATGCCATCAGGGTGCTCCATCAACCGACGGCGATGACCTCGTCGAAGCCGTCGCCCAGACAGGCCCGGAACGCGTCGGGGTCGGCCACGGCGGCGCGGTCGACGTTGATGCCGATGCACACCTGGTCGAGCCAGCTCAGCAGCGTGATGTTGGCGGCCGAGCCCGAGAGCGGGCCGAAGGGGAACTGCTGCACGATCTCGGCCCCGCCCGCGTAGAGCGGGATGGGCGCCCCGGGCACGTTCGAGGTCACGAAGTCGACGCCCTTCAGCATCCCGCCGAACACGCCGGTGGAGACGCTGGTGGGGAGGCGGTTGAGGAGGCCGGCCAACGGCTGGGTCAGCGCCAGCGCGGGCTCGCCACGCTGCGTCTGCACGAGCTCCCGGATGGCCGCCATGCGCTCGATGGGGTCGGTGATCCCCACGGGCACGCGGAAGCGGGCGGGCACGAACTGGTTGCCCGCCAGCCCAGCGGTGGCCTCGGTGCGCACGTTGATCGGCATCGTCATGCGCAGCTCGTCGACCGGCGCGCCGAGGTGCTCGTGGTAGCGACGCAGACCGCCGGCCACTGCCGCAACGAACGCGTCGTTGAGCTTGCCGTCGGCGGCCTTGGCGGCCCGTCGCAGGTCGTCGAGCGGGTGCACGAGCGTGCTGAAGCGAACGCTCAGCGAGCGATCGCCCATCAGCGGGCTCAAGGGCTCCGTGGCCGGCGCGAGGAGCCGGCTCACCGAGCCTGCCGTGTCCACCGCCCGCCGGGCCACGCCGGCGGGGTCAGACAGCAGGTTGCGCACGCCCCCCGCGACCGTGCCGACTGAGCGCTGCACGCTGCGCAGGCGGTGCAGCCCGACGTACTCGGTGCCTGCGGCCAATCGCTCGAAGGCACCCATCACGTGCACCTCGGGCGCGTCCGGCATCGGCTCGGAGGCACCCGGATCGCGCTCGAGGTCGAACAAGGTGAGGGCCATCTGGATCGACCCCACGCCATCGGTGATGGCGTGGTGAACCTTCTGGATGAGCGCGGAGCGACCATGAGCGAGGCCCTCCACCAGGTACATCTCCCAGAGCGGCCGGGCCCGATCGAAGCCCTGCATGCCGACCCACTGCGCGAGGTCGAGCACCTGGCGATCCGAGTGGTCGCCGCCGCACTGGATCTTGCGAAGGTGGTACGACAGATCGAAGTTCGGATCGATCTCCCACCGCGGGGGCGCCAGCGAATAGGCGTTGCCGACGACGCGCTGGCGCAGGCGGGGGATGAGCCGGCTGGCTCGCTCCACCTTGTCGGTGAAGCGCTCCGCGTCGACCGGTCCGTCGAGCAGCGACACCGCGGTGATCGTGGAGCGCAGGAGCGGATCCTTCTCGATCGTCCACATCAGGGCGTCGGAATCGCTCATCCGGGGCTCGTACTTCAGCTCGTCGTGCTCGCTCACGTGATCATCCCCCTCGGTGGCCGCTCAGCAGCCCTGGCCAGGCCCAGGCCGGTAGCGGGCCCGGAACTTGTCGTTCTCCGTATGGCCGTCAGGGAAGGTGCGGGTCCGAGTGGTGGTGACCACCGTGCAGCTGCCCGATGCCCCCTCGGTGATCCCAGTCTGCTCCGCTGTGGCGTAGGGCGTTGAGTAGAGCGTCACCGTGAGGCTCGTGCTCGTGTACGACGTCCAGATCAGGATGCCGAACGGCGTGTTGTTGGTGAACTTCAGATCGGGCGACGGGTACCCCATCGTCGCCTCGCGCCCCCTGGGATAGCGATCGAACCACTCCGAGTGGGCCTGGTACTCGTCGATGTCGAGGCCGGCGAAGTAGGCGGCGTTGAAGGTGGTGGTGGCGAACTGCGAGATGCCGCCACCGATCTCCTCCACGTGATCGCCGTTGCTGATGGCGCCGGCCAGCACGAAGCCCTTCTCGATCGTGCGCTTGCCGACGAACCCGTTGACCGAGAAGCTCCCGCCCGGTGGCACCACGGCGCCGCGCACGAGGTCGGCGATGCGGTGGATGTTGATGACGCGGGCGCCGCTGGCCGAGTGATAGGTCGTGAACCCGGGGCCTGCGGTGGTCGGCGCCCCGCTGCGCCACGCGTGGTTGCCGCCGACCGCCTGCGTGATGCCCCACGCCTTGGCCTCGGCGGCGGTGAACTCGGCCGGCCCCTCGACCAGCGTGAGCGCCACGGTGTGCTGGCCCTCGTGCAGCGCCGCGTCGATGACGGCGGCGGCGTCATCGCCACAGCAGACCTTGCCCGGATGGTCGGCACGGATCACCGGCCCGCCGCCCTCGAGCGTGAAGGACGCATCTTGCGGGTGCCCCTCGACGTCTGCGAACGCGTCCCGCAGGCCGACGGCCGTCTTGGCAGGATCGAGCCCGGCGGTGACGGTGCCGTCAGGGTGGCTGGTGAGGGCCACCCAGCTGCGGAGCTGCTTCGGGGTGATCGTTCGGCCCCCGCCGCTGGTCTGGATCTCGATCGACTTGCCGACGAGGGCCTCAGCGGCCGACACGGCGGCGCGGGCCTCCGCCGGACTCCCCAACGGCGGAACCGGGCCGGGGGTCACCGTGATCCGAATCGTCGTCCCTGGTGCCGCGGAGGCTGCGGCACGAGGCAGCGCCGCCGCGACGCGCGCCGCATCGATGCCGATCCCATCTGAACCCGCCACGACGTGGAGCGCTCCATCCACGACCTCGACCCTGGGCTCCGTCGGTGGGGTGCGGGCGTCACCCTCGAGCTTGATCGTGGTCGCCCGTACCTGTTCGTCGCTGACCTGGAACTGGAGACGCGCCCGGCGGGGCGTGACGAACGAGCGCGCCCACTCGAGCGGCCGCGCCAGCACGAAGCCGTGCTTGCCGACCTCGAGCGCGCTGGCTGTGGTTCGGTCCTCGTCCACCATCAGGCCGATCTCGTGTGCCGTGGTGCGGTAGGTCGCCCGCTTCGACACGATCTCGACGGGGGCGTCGGCGAAGTTGGTGGCCACGTTCGTGACGCGAGAGGAGAGCTCGTCCTGCGAGAGGCCACCGATGTCGACCCCCGCGAGGCGGACGTTGCGGGGCACGCCGCCCAGGCTCGTGTCGACGGCCCATGCGGCCACAACCAGCACGACGAGCACCAGCGGCGCCACGAGCACAGGCACGAGCCACCGGCGGCGTGGGCGGCGGTGGGCGGGGGGCGAGGCCTCTGAGGGCGCCTCGGTTGCCGGAGGCGCGTCCGCTGACGTCTCCGTGATCGACTCATCCATGCGGAGCGCAGCCTGGCACGCGGGGCATGGCCTGCGGAATTCGCCCCTCTTCGCCGGCGTGCGCTAGACGGAGGGAGGACTGGGAGCGTTTCGATCTGAGGGGGAGTGCTGCGGATGACCAAGCTCTGCGAGGGGCGTGTCGCCATCGTCACGGGAGCCGGCCGAGGGATCGGGCGGGAGCACTCGCTCCTGCTGGCCCACCACGGCGCCAAGGTGGTCGTCAACGATCTCGGCGGTTCCATGGACGGCGAAGGCAACGACAAGGGACCCGCCCAGGAGGTGGTCGACGAGATCATCGCCATGGGTGGCGAGGCGGTCGCCAACACCGACGACATCAGCGATTGGGACGGCGCCGAGCGGCTGGTGCAGTCGGCGGTCGACAGCTTCGGCGGCCTCGACATCCTCATCAACAACGCTGGCATCCTGCGCGACCGCATGCTCACCAACATGAGCGAGGCGGAGTGGGACGCCGTGATCAAGGTGCACCTCAAGGGCACGTTCGCTCCATCGCGCCACGCCGCCGCGTACTGGCGTGAGCGATCGAAGGC
>JBKJSO010000402.1:0-2797 GCA_046595835.1 Acidimicrobiales bacterium
GTGAGGTGGACCTGAAGGGGCTCGGCGTCCACTTGCTGCACCCCGTTGAGTGGCGACTCGACGACCCGGAGGTCCAGCGCGATTCCAATCGGACACGGCCGGGCGAGAGAGCATCAGCCGGTCGGCGATGTGGGCCTGGATGACCTCGACGTCGTCTTCCTTGAGCTCGTAGATGGCCTCGCAGTACTCCTCGAAGGCCGGGTGGAACTCGGGCGTCTGGTAGTCGGCCATCCCTACAAGGCTACCGGCCGTTACGCCCCGTGGATCTCGAAGCGGGACAGCGTGAACTCGGGGCTGGTCTTCGTTGCGGCCTCGGGAGGTTCGCCGCAGACGAGCACCGGCAGGGTGCGCGTGATCGTGACCTGGCCGGAGGCGGTGCCGCCTGGCCAGTCGAGCGTGACATCGGCACGGCGGCCGTCGTCGGAGACCACGGTGCGCGCCGTGACGTCGCGCTGGTCGAGCCAGGCCCATCCCCGCGCCGAGAACACCGCTCGCTCCAGCACCTGCGCCCAGGCATCGAGCGACGAGGTGCCGCGATCGTGTGCGGCGAGCGCGACCGGATCAGCCGTGCGGGCGACGATGCCCGACAACATGTCGGCATCGATGTAGGCCCAGGCGCGTCCCTCGGGCAGCGTGATGGCCGTGGGCGCGAAGCGGTGCCCGCCGGTGTGGCTGCACCGCCAGACGCGCACGCTGCTCGAGCGGGCGGCGAGCTCGACGTGCACGAGCGTGCCCCAGCGACCGCAGCATGCGTCGCGCTTGCCGTGACCGCACACGAGCACCTCGGGAGGTGCGACGCCGACCACCGAGGGCCGGTAGGCATCGCTGAGCGGGTCGGCGGCGAGGGCGGCGACGAGCGCACCCACCTCGTGATGTGGAACCTGGTGGTCGGTCCCGACGAAGAAGCTGGCGTCGACCCGGCGATGGTGCACGACGCGCGAGAGGCCCGAAGCGCTGTCGTCGTGGCGGGGCACGACGAGCATCACACGAACTCCCGCCACCATCGAGGCGTCAGCCAGCTCGGGGATCTCGGTGACGTCGGACGGCCAGGGCAGAGGCCACTCGACGAGCACGAGCGCGTCGAACCGCGGTGTCGAGCCGATCGGGTCGACACCCTGGGCCTGCGTCCACGGCGCGCACCGGAACGTCGACTCAGGGGGCACGACGTGCTGCTCGGTGGGGGACATCGAGCGCGAGGCTAGGTGGTCGCCCTTGGGAGGATGTGCGCCGTTCGCACTAGTGTCCGTGGGTCGCTGCTCGCAGCGGCACACAATCGCTCTCGGGCGGGGGAAGCCGGTCGAAGTCCGGCACTGACCCGCAGCCGTAGGTCGCCAGCATCCCGCTGACGACAAGTCGGATTGCCCGACCGAGGGCTCAACGGCTCCATTTGATCGTCGAGGTCTGCGGATCGGGAGCCCGGGAACCACGGTCGAGCTGTCCTCTTGGAGCAGCGGAGCTGGCCGGTGCCGGGCGATGTCCGCCTCCTCGGCCCCACCCGGAAGGTCCCTCACCCATGTTCACTCCCCACCGCTCGGTCGGCCGCCTCGCCGCGCTCGTCGCCGGGCTCGCGGCTGCAACGTCGCTCGGTGTCGCGTCGCTCGTCGTCGTGCCCGCCTCCGCCTCGACGGCCACGTCGAGCGCCACTGCCGCCGCCGTGCCCCCCGCCGCCACCGCCGCCCTCGACTGGCTCGAAGGCGAGCTGGCCAAAGACAGCGGCCACCTCACCACAGCCTCCGAGTACCAAGGCGCAGTGTCGTCCTACGACGACTGGGGCCTCACCATCGACGCCGCGCTGGCCCTCGCCGCCGCCGGGCGCGGATCGGGAGCACCGGCCATGACGGCCCGCGCGCAGCTCGCCGAGCACATCGCCGACTACGTGACCGGCGCCGCCTTCGGCGCCCCCGACGACCGCTACGCCGCCGCGCTCGCCAAGGCCACCCTGGCGGCCGAGATCCTCGGCGCCGATCCGGCCAGCTTCGGCGGGCTCGACCTCCCCGCTGAGCTCCGCGATCGCCTGCAGAGCACAGGTGTCGACGCCGGCCGGTTCACCGACCGCTCCAGCTATGGGGACTACAGCAACGGCCTCGGGCAGGCGCTGGCCATCATGGGCCTCGCCCGCACCACCGGCGGCGTGCCGGCTCCCGCGCTGGCGTTCCTGCTCGACCAGCAGTGCCCGGGCGGCGGGTTCCGGGGCGACTACACAGCCAGCGGCGGTTGCGCCGATGCGGCGCGCAGCACGGTCGACGCCACCGGCTTCGCCATTCAGGCGCTGACGTCAGTCGAGCCCACGTGCGCCGTGCGCGCGGCAATCGCGGGCGCGGCGAGCTGGCTCGTCACGAGCCAGGGTGCCAACGGCAGCTTCGGCGGCGAGAGCGGGGCCAACACCAACAGCACCGGGCTGGCCGCCCAGGCCCTTCGGGCCATCGGGTCGACCACCGCCGCCGACCACGCTGCCGACTTCATCACCGGTCTGCAGCTCACGACCGGCGACGATGCGGGGGCCATCGCCCTGAACCAGGCGGGCTACGCCAGCGCCGCCGACGGCATCGCCATCCTCGAGCGCGACGGCTTCCGGCGGGCCACCGGTCAGGCCGTGCTGGCCCTCGACCTGCCGGCCTACAGCGAGATCGGCGCCGATGCCGTCGACCCCGCCCGCCTCACGCCCTGCGCCGAGCCGGCGCCCGGCACGTCAACTGCGACCGGCGCGGCGTCGTCGAGCACGGCGACGCTCGGCGGGACCCTCACGGTCACCGGCTCCGGGTTTGCCCCGGGCGAGCGGGTCAGCGTGACGCTGCTC
>JBKJSO010000072.1:0-18012 GCA_046595835.1 Acidimicrobiales bacterium
AGGTCGGCCTCGAGCGAGCCGGTGTCGGGCACCTCGAACTCGCCCATCGAACCGAACAGGGCGTCGGCCGCCAGGGCCAGCTTCGTGTCCCACACGCGATAGATGAGCACGCGGTTCGACCCGGCCCGCTGGGCGACGGCGTCGATCGTCAGCGACGTGTACCCGACCTCGGCGAGGATCTCGCGAGCGGCGTCGACGATCGCCTGTCGCTTGGCGAGGTCGGGAGGACGGCCCGGGCCCCGCTTGCTCGTCGCCGCGGTGGGGGAAACCATCCGAGGCACCGTACCGAAGCGGACCCACCAGGGATAGGGGCGCGGCCGACTGCCAAGGGCCGCTCGACCGCCGGATCGGGACCTTCGGCCCTGCTCGCCGGATGCGTCGCCCGCCATCATCGGAGCAAGGACCCGGGAGGCGCGCGATGGCATTGCTTGACGGACGAACATGGATGGAGCACCTGCCCCCCGAGGAGTGCTGGTCGCTTCTCGCCACGGTGCCCGTGGGTCGGATCGGCGTGCTCGTCAACAGCGCCCCGGAGATCTACCCCGTCAACCATGCCGTCGACGGCGAGACGATCGTGTTCCGCACCGATCCCGGCACCAAGCTGGATGCGGTCGACCGCAGCCCATCGGTCTGCTTCGAGGCCGACGGCATCGACGCCGGCGCGCGCGGTGGCTGGAGCGTGCTGGTCAAGGGGCGAGCGAGCGAGCTCAGCTCAGCGGCGGACCTGGTGACGGCGGCTGAGCTGCCCTTGCCCTTCTGGGGCTCCGGCGACAAGTCCCACTGGGTGCGCATCGTGCCCACCGAGATCACGGGTCGGCGCCTCATGCCGCCCAGGAAGCAGGAGCCATGAACGAACAGCCGTCCAGCCGCGCTGGAGCAGGGCCGCTGCTCGCACTGACCGGGGCGGTTGTCGCGGTGACGCTGCTCGTGCCGCTCGCCGCCGTGCTCATCAGCTCGGGCGGCAACAACGGTGCTGTCAGCACCGGGGCGGGCACGACGCAGACCGTCGAGATCGAGCTGGGCGACCTCTTCGTCAAGCCATCGTCGGTGAAGGTCGCAGCGGGCACCGAGCTGATCGTGAAGGTCACCAACAAGGGCGCCATGGCCCACGACCTCCGGCTGCAGGGAGGCGACACCGGGACGAAGATGCTCGACCCCGGCGCCGTGGAGCAGGTGTCCCTCGGCGTGATCGACGCGTCCACCGAGGCGTGGTGCACCGTGCCCGGCCACAAGGAGGCCGGGATGCTCCTCGCCATCGACGTCACCGGTGCACCTGCGGCCAGCGATGGTGGCCCTGCCACGTCCCCACCCGACAACGGCGCCAAGATCGACTTCGCCGCCGAGCCGGCCGCCGACTGGGTGCCCTTCGATCCCGTCCTGGCGCCCGCTCCCGGCGGCACCGAGCACAAGATCACCTTCCACGCCAGCGAGTCGGTGAAGGAGGTGGCGCCTGGCGTCACCCAGGAGCTGTGGACCTTCAACGACCAGCTCCCCGGGCCCATCCTGCGGGGCAAGGTCGGCGACCTCTTCACCGTCACGCTCGTGAACGACGGCAAGCTCGGGCACTCGATCGACTTCCACGCCAGCAAGGTGGCGTGGAACGACAAGATGCGCACGATCCAGCCCGGCGAGTCGCTCGTCTACCAGTTCCAAGCGAAGTTCGCCGGCATCTGGATGTACCACTGCGGCACCGCTCCCGCCCTCCACCACATCGGCAACGGGATGTTCGGTGCGGTCATCATCGACCCGCCCGACCTCGCCCCTGTCGCCCATGAGCTCGTGTTCGTGCAGTCCGAGCTCTACCTCGGGCCACAGGGCAAGCCGGGCGACCTCATGAAGATGCAAGTGACGGACTTCGACGCCGTCGTGTTCAACGGGTACGTGAACCAGTACCAGCACAAGCCCATCCGGGTGGAGCCTGGCCAGCGGGTGCGGGCCTGGGTGCTCGACGCAGGACCGAACGAGAACTCCGCCTTCCACATCGTGGGCACGATCTTCGACACGGTCTACAAGGAGGGCGAGTACCTGCTGCGCCCTGGCGCTGGCCAGGGTGGCTCACAGGTGCTCGACCTGCAGCCGGCCCAGGGCGGGTTCGTGGAGTTCTCCTTCGACGAGGCCGGGCTCTACCTGATGGTCACCCACAAGTTCGCCAACGTGGGCAAGGGCGCCCTGGGCGTCTTCCAAGCCGGCGACGTGGCGGCCGCCGCAGCCAGCCACTGACCTGAGCTCGGCGCCGCCTGTCACGAGATCCGGGCCGTGGTCCCCGATTCGGTGACAGGTCGGCGGGCTCGCCAAGGGCTGTCACCAGATCTGCGCTCTGGTCCCCGATTCGGTGACAGGGCGGTGGCGTCAGGGTCGACCGGGATCGCGCCAGGTCCACGCGGTGACGGCCCAGCCAGTGGCCGCGATGAGCCACCACCGGACGTGGTGCGGGCTGTCGAGGAGCGCAGGCAGGGCATGGAACCGGTAGTTGAGCGCCGTCACGAGCAGGATGCCGAGCAGGCCGGCAACAGCACCACCATGGGCCGCGAACGCCGCCTCTTGCCGCCGGGCTGCCCCGGCCGCAGCGGCGGCCACGCCTGAGACAGCGCCGAGCTCGGCGGCTCTGCGAGCGAGCTCGGCGGCGCTCAAGCCCCGCACGTCGGCCAGCGCGGCAACCATGAGCAAGACGACCGCAATGGCGGCGACGCCCAGCGCGAGCGCGCTGAGCCGCAGCAGCCGCCGCCGGGCGAGGCCCGTGGGGCTGGCGGCGAGCGTCTCCTCGGCGGGGTCGTCCACGCTGAAGGCGCTCGCCGCACCGCTGACCAGTGCCGCCGCCACGAGCGCGCCGGCAAGGTCGTGGCCGTGGCGCACCAGCACGAGCGTCGTCGGCACGAGTGCGAAGGCGGCGGCGCCGGCCAATGTCGGCAGCGGGAGGCCGCGCGCGCAGGGCCGCCACGCCTGGCCCATGGTGCGGGTTCGGCCACTCAGCGCCCCGGTGACGCGGGCGCCGGGACCTGCGAGCTCCCTGGGCGTCACCACGACGCGGGCTCGCGGGGACTGCATCGGTGGGGGGCGGGTCTCAGCATGCGGGGGTGTTGGGTGTTTCGCCGTGCACGCCGGTGGGCGGCAGCCCGAAGGCGCGCAGCAGGTCATCGGTGGTGGTCGCCTGATCGGTGAAGGTGGCCCACCCTGCGAGCAGGACCAGTCGGACCCGATCCTCGGGGACCGACAGGAGCGTGCGGGCGGCAGCGACGTCGCTCTCTGCCCATCGCACGGGGGCCTCGCCGGCGAAGCACGTGTCGGGCCATGGGCGCAGGGCGTTGCGACCCGTGAACCCCCCAGAGCCGACGGAGGTCAGGTTGCGCTGGCTGTCCTCGTCGGCTCCGCGCGTGGCGAGCCACAGCGCGATCGTGCCTCGGGCCTGGCCTCGGATGTCCATCGTGGAGTCCGGGATCCAGGTGTCGAGCGCGCCGACGGCTGCCAGGCCTGCCCACAGCCGCAGGCCTTCGAGCGCGAGCGGGTGGGCGTTGAACTTGATCGGTAGGACGTGGTCGGTGACGGGCTCGCCCACGAGCGCGAGCACTTCGGGGTCGAGGTTGCGCCGCCGCGTCGCGGCGCCCTGGCGCACGCTCCAACCGTCGAGTGCCCCGGGCCCGGCGGAGGCCGCCACCAGCTTCACGGTCCCCGCCAGCGCGTTGGCCAGCTCGTCGTCACCCTTGTAGGTGCACACGGCCAGGCCACCGGCATCGATGCAGGGCTGCTGAGACGGGTCGTTGACGAGAGCGGCGATCCTCCGGGCGTCGTCGCTGTTGATGGGCCGCGTGGCGGCAACGCCCGAGGCGACCGCCAGGGCCACGGCAAGGAGGCCGGCGCCGACGACCGCTGGACCGCGGCGGTCGCGCAACAGGGCCACCACCGCGACCATCAGCACCAGGGCGAGGATCCACAGATGGTGGGCCACCCAGTGCGGGGCCGTGAGCCGCAGGTCGAGCTCCGGGTCGACGAGGAAGGTGGACAGCTGTCGGACCGGTGTGGTGGTGCGAGTGCCGCGGGTGGCGAGGTGGGCGGCCCCAAACCCGACCGCGGCGACGGCAGCGATGGGCACGAGCGTCCACGGCAGCCAGCGGGCGAGGGCAACGCCGAGACAGACCGCCCCCACGCAAAGGAGGGCCGCGCCGAGCACGGCACCGATCTGGCGGGCCCCGACGTCGCCGAAGAGCGTTGGCGATCCTTGCGCCTCCATCGCCACGAGGACCACCACGAACGCGAGGCCGGTGAGCGCGGCCGCCCAGGCGGTGAAGAGGTGGCCGACCGTGCGGGTGCCGTCGGAGGTCGGACACGTCGTGAAGAGCTCGTCTACGCCGTCGCGCCGGCTGCGGGTGCGGGCCCGGAAGGCGGCCAGCACGACCATGCCGGCCAGAGGGTGGGTGAGTACGGGAGTGAGCTCGAACGCGTTGGGGAGGTCGCCCCCGTAGTCGCCTGCGAAGACCCGACCGAAGAGGATGAGCATGAGGGCGCAGAACCCCAGACCCAGGCCGAACGCGGTGGAGGTGGTGAGCTCGCGCGCCTCGGCGCGGGCGAGTGCGAACGGCACCCCTGCGGACGACGCTGGTGGCCGCGCTCCGGCCGGGCGGTACGACACCGACGCCGTGGGCGTCCATCCCTCGGCCGCGATCGGTCGTCGTCGTTGGACGAACCCCCAGACCGCCCATGTGACCGCCGCGACGACGAGCACGACGAGCACGACGACCAGGGCACCGCCGTTGCGGGTCCCGCCCATGCCACCGAAGGCGAGGAGCACGAGCGCGGCGAGGATGCCGAGGGCGAGGCGCCCGAGGCGTCGTGTCACACCAGCACCTCCACGGTGGCACCGGTCAGGGTGAGGTAGCCGTCCTCGACGGTGGGGGCCACCAGCTGAGCGCCCGCAGGCGGTTCACCGATGTGGCGCACCATGCCCTCGCCGGTGATCCACGCCAGCTGAGCGGTTGGGTCGCGCTGCGCGTGGATCCACACTCGTCCCTCGGCCAGTCGGGCCAGCTCGGGCGGAGCGCCGACGAAGCGGACCTCACCGGCCAGCAGCACGATCACGCGGTTGCACAGCGCGGCGACGTCGTCGGTCTGGTGGGTCGACAGGAGCACGGTGGAGTGCTCGGCCACTGCGGAGAGCAGCTCGCGGAAGCGGAGTCGCTGCTCGGGGTCGAGACCGGCCGTCGGCTCGTCGAGCACCAGGAGATCTGGGTCGCCGAGCAGCGCCTGGGCGATGGCGACGCGGCGGCGCATGCCCCCGGAGAGCTTCTTGATGGCGGTGCCCATCACCGGCTCGAGGCCCACGAGCGACAGCACCCGGCGCACCTCGTCGTGGCGAGCCTTGCGGTCAGTCCACTCCTTGAGGATGGCCACGTAGTCAACGAACTCGAAGGCGCTGAACGAGCGGTGGAACCCGGGTTCCTGGGGGAGGTAGCCCAGTCGCCGCCGGATGGCCAGGCGGCCGTCGCCAGTGGTGGGGTCGTGGCCCAGCACCTCGAAGGTGCCGCGGTCGGCGGCGAGGACGGTGGCCAGGATGCGCAGCAGCGTCGTCTTGCCGGCACCGTTCGGTCCGAGCAGGCCCGTGATCCCGAGGGACAGGTCGAGGTCGACGTTCGCCAGGGCCACCTTGGGCCCATACCGCTTGCTGATGGCCGTCGCGGTGACGGTGCGTGTGCTCACCAGGTGACCTCCACGGTCGAGAAACGGTCGCGGCGCTGGTAGAGCAGCGCCGCGGAGAGCAGGGCGAGGGCGAGGGCAAGGAGCTGGCCCGGCCAGCCGAACACCTCTGGGGAAGCGAGGGGAGCCGCCCGCCCGTCGAGCAGCCGCGCCGAGGTGACAAGCAGGAGCCAACCCGCTCCGAGGCCCGCGATCGCCGCGTCGGGACGCAGGTAGGTGGCCAGCGCGAGGCTGGCCAGGGTGAGGGCCAGGCCCGGCAGGAGCCAGCGGGCGGCCAGCGTGATGTCGGGGAGCGCGACGCCCGCGGCGGCGAGGATCACGAAGGTGGGCACGAGCACGGTCGCCGCCCGCCGGAGCACGATGCCGGCGCCGAACAGCGGGGTGGCGGCGGCGGCCTCGCCGCCGGGCTCCTCCGCGGGCAAGAACATGATCAGCACCGACCCGAGGGGGAGCAGCGGGGCCAGTAGGAGGAACGGCGTGTCAGAGCCGTTCTCGTGACCGAGGGCGACCGCGCCGGCGGCCACCAAGGCGATGGTGGCGAACCACGCCAGCCGGAACCCTGGCGTGGCTCCGACGACCCGCGCCAGGTCGCTGGGCATCCCGAGCGCTTCGAGCGTGCGCTCGACCGCCGTCCGGCGGGGCCGGTCGACGATATCGGCTACGGCTAGCCAGGACTGGTGGAGCGCCGCCGGGTCGGCGGCGCGGGCCACCACGGATCGGCAGTCGGCGCACACGACGAGGTGCTGCTCGATCGACGAGGCGGTGACGTCGTCGATCGTCTCGGGGGAGCGAGCGAACCGGGCGAGTGCGTCGGGGGGTGCGTGCCAGGTGGTCATGCGAGTGCTCCTCGGAGCTGGGATCGGGCGCGCATGGCGCGGGTCTTGACAGTGCCGGCGGGGATGCCGAGCAGGTGAGCGGCTTCGCGGGTGGTGAGGCCGTCGAGCACGGTGGCCTGGAGCACGGCGCGCAGCTCGGGGGAGAGGCCAGCCATCGCGGCGGCCAAGTCGCCGTGCTCGATCCCCACCAGCACCTGCTCCTCGGCGGCCACCACCACCCCGGTAGAGCGGGCGGTCCTCGCGGCGTCCACGACTGGAGCCCACCGTTCGCGCTTGCGGAGCACACCGATCAGGCGGCGGATGGCGATGCCCCAGATCCACGCGGCCGGCTCCCCGCGTCCGTCCCAGCTCCCGGCCGCCTTCCACACGGCGACAAAGGTGTCCTGCACCGCCTCGGCGGCCACATCCGGGTCAGCACAACGACGGCGCAGCCGCGCCGACACCCATGGCGCGTGGCGGTCATGCAGCTCGTGCAGCGCGGCGCGGTCTCCCCCTGCCACTGCTGTCAGCAGCTCTCCGTCCGTGCGCACCGGCTCCATCGTCCCCCTTGTCGCGGCGGGACGCACGGACGGTTCACATCGGGCCTACTTGACGACGACCGCCGTCACCATCCCGAACATCCCCTTGTCGTTCTCCACGTGGGGGAGGATGTGGCAGTGCCACACCCAGGTACCGGCCTTGTCGAGCTTCACCAGCACGGAGTACCGCTCACCTGGGGCCACGTTGATGACGTCGGCGACGTACGGGCTGTCGAGGGGGTAGCCGTCCTTGGCCAGCACGATCTGGTCGAACTGGTGCAGATGCATCGGATGGGCCTGTGAGCCCTCGTTGAAGTAGGTGACGAGCACCCAGTCGCCCGTCTTGGCCACGATCGGCGCCGTGGCCGGGAAGCTCTTGCCGTTGAGGCTGAACCCGATCACACCCGAGTCGTTGAGGACCATCGGGATCTCCTGCGTCACCTTGAGGTCGGCGGGGATCGCCTCGCCGCCCACGGTGCGACCCCGGGGGATCAGCACCTGCCCCACGAAGATCGTGCCGAACATCCCGTTGGGCATGCCGAGCTGCGAGTGGAAGTGGGGGTGGTACATCGCCACGGCGACCTCGTCGGCGGTGTATTCGTAGGTGAAGGTCTCCCCCGGCTTGATCACCGGCTGACTGATCGGCGCCACGCCGTCGAACTTGTTGTCGACGTTGAGGCCGTGGAGGTGCAGATCGGTGGCGATGGGCAGCTTGTTCGTGAGGCGGAGCTGCGCCTTGTCGCCCACCTGCAGGTGGATCGAGGGGGCGGGCACCGTGCCGTTGTAGGTCCACGCCTCGACCACATCCCCCGGGGAGCGCTCCCACTTCGTGATGGCCGCCACGAGGTCGAACACCTTCGTGCCGTCCGCGAGCACCTCGGTGGGCTCGAGGTTGCCGTTGCCCGTGCCCTCGGTGGCGGCCGGGAACTTGGCCATCGAGTTGAGCATGGCGGCGGTCATGGCGTCGTAGTCCATGGCGCCCCCGCCAGCGGCAGCCGCGCCACCTGCCCCACCGCTCGCGGGGGCGGCGCCTTCGGTGACGGTGAGCTCGGCCTGCATCCCAGCTTCACGGTGTCCGGGGATGGCGCAGAACATCGTGTAGGTGCCTGGGGCCAGGTCTCCGAGCTCGAGCACGGCGTCCTTGCCCGCCGCGAGGTCGGGGGTCTTGAGGTCTGTGCCATCGATGGACAAGGTGTGCGCCGCTGTTCCCTCGTTCATCACGTGGAGCGACCCGCCCGCGCCCACCGACGCCGCGCTCAGCTTGAACTCGCTGAGCGACACCATGGCCTGGCCGCCACCGGCGCCTGCCCCGCCGGTGGCGCTGGCCGAGCTCTCGTCGATGGCCCGCCAGCCCATGCCGACGGCCAGCATCGCTCCCACCAGCGCGAGCAGGGCGACCACGATGGCGATGGCGAACATCCCGTCGCGCGCACTGGGCTCCTCGGTGGGAGCGGGTGCGGGGGCGGGCAGATCATTGCTCGGCGGGGCAGTGTCCATGGGGGGCAGCATGCGCAGGCGGCCGCCGCGTCGCGTAGGGCCGAAGGTCCCCGACCGCCCCCCGATGGGCCTCTAGCTCGAGTTGACTGGGTCAGCCCTCGTTGCGCCCCTGGGCCCGGCGCTCGGCCAGGCGGGCGGCGTACACGGCCGCTTCGGTGCGCCGGCTCATCCCCATCTTGGAGAGGAGGTTCGACACGTAGTTCTTCACCGTCTTCTCGGCGAGGAACATGCGCTCACCGATCTGGCGGTTGGTGAGACCCTCGGCGATGAGGTCGAGGATCTTGTGCTCCTGCTCGCTGAGCGACGCCAGCTCGTCGTCGTCGCCCTGGTGGCGAAGCCGATCCAGGAGTCGGGTGGTGACGGCGGGGTCGAGCAGCGACTCTCCGGCCGCCACGCGACGGATCCCGGCGACGAGGTCGCTGCCCCGCACCTGCTTGAGCACGTAGCCCGCGGCGCCCGCCATGATCGCCGCGTACACCGCTTCGTCGTCGGCGAAGGAGGTGAGCATGATGCAGGCGATCTCGGGGTGCTTGGACCGAACGTCGCGGCACACCTCGATGCCGTCACCGTCAGGCAGGCGCACGTCGAGCACTGCCACGTTCGGCGAGGTGGCGGGGATGCGGCCCATCGCCTCCTCAGCGGTGCCGGCCTCGCCCACCACCACCATGTCGGCCTCCGCCTCGATGAGCTCGCGCACGCCGCGGCGCACGACCTCGTGATCATCGAGCAGGAACACGTTGATGGCCATGGCTCCCCATGTTGCCTCATCGGTGCTCACCCGACCGGCGGCGCTCCAGCCGGTGGGCGCGTAGCGTGGCGCCCATGTCAGAGGCGGTCGGTGCTGGGCAGATCGAGAAGCTCCTCGATGCCATCCTCACGATCGGCTCGGATCTCGACCTCCCGGCCATGCTCCGGCGCATCGCACAGTGCGCCACCGATCTGGCCGGGGCCACGTATGGCGCCCTGGGGGTGCTCGACGAGACGGGAACCCGCCTTGCGCAGTTCATCACCGTCGGCATTGACGATGCGGCCCACCAGGCCATTGGCGAGCTTCCGGAGGGTCACGGGATCCTGGGGCTCCTGATCGTCGACGCGAAGCCACTGCGCCTGCCCGATCTCCGTCAGCACCCCGACAGCTACGGGTTCCCGCCGAACCACCCACCGATGACCTCCTTCCTCGGCGTGCCGATCCGCGTGCGCGACGAGGTCTTCGGCAACCTCTACCTCACCGACAAGATCAGCGCACCCTCCTTCGACGACATCGACGAGGAGCTCGTCGTGGGCCTCGCGTCGGCGGCCGGCGTAGCCATCGAGAACGCCCGCCTGCACACCCGGCTCCGCGACCTGGGTGTGCTCGAGGATCGCGAGCGGATCGCTCGCGATCTCCACGACACGGTGATCCAGCGCCTGTTCGCCACGGGCCTGTCGCTGCAGGGGAGCGTGCGGCTGGTGCACACCGATGCCGACGCGGCTGTCGGTCGCATCGAGTCGGCCGTCGACGAGCTCGACCTCACCGTGAAGCACATCCGCTCCGCGATCTTCGGTTTGGAGGCCTCGCGAGCCACGTCGGCCGGCGTGCGTGACCAGGTCGTGGGCCTAGTGCGCGAGGCGTCCCGTGGCCTCGGGTTCGAACCCAACATCCTCTTCGACGGGCCGGTCGACTCGACGTTGAGCGAGGAAGGTGTCGCCGCGCTTCTTGCCACGCTGCGGGAGGCGCTCAGCAACGTGGCCCGCCACGCCCACGCCCGTCGGGCGGAGGTGGCGGTGATCGCGGCGGAGGGCGACGTCATCCTGCGAGTTGTGGACGACGGCGTGGGGCCGCCACCCGCCGACGCCTCGATGGGCAACGGGCTGCGCAACATGGCCGCGCGGGCCACCGAGCTCGGCGGCGCCATGGAGCTGCGAGGGGCGACGGAGCGCGGCGCAGTGCTGGAGTGGCGGATCCCGAAGAGCTGAGCTCGAGTGCCGCCCGCTCATGGGGGCGGGGGCACCGCCAGACCGGTGCTGCCGGGCAGGATCCGGCGCCCGGAGATCAGCTCCGGTCTGATCGCCACCACGTGGCCCCCGCCCCTCGGAGCCCACCGGGGGATGGGCATGGTCCCCGCCTCTTGGAGCTCTTCGGGCCCGGCGAGGTGGTGGGCCACCCCGGTGACGAGCACGCTCCATCCCGTGTGCCACATCGGGTCCATGTCGTCCACCTCGAAGGCCACGACCGCCTCGCGGGTGGCGGCGGCCAGCTTGGTGCCGGGCCCGGTGCGGATGAGGATCTGCTTGCCGTCGAACCAGAAGTTGACCGGCAGCACCGCTGGGAGGGCGCCGCTCGTGAGACCGATCCGTCCGAGGGAGGCGCCGGCCAGCAGTCGCAGGCACTCCGCCCGATCGAGCATGACGAGGCCGTTGCGGTCGGTCTCTGTCATCCAGCGAGCGTCGAGCGCGGGTGGAGGCGACTCGGTCATGCTTCGCACCCTGCGCCGGCCAGCCCAGGGCGGCACAGGGCCTGCAGTCCGGAGTGGGTGGGACCAATGGCCCTAGGTTCGCGGGACGATCGCCCGCTGGGAGGCAACCGATGACCGGAGACAAGCTCACCGAGGACGAGCAGCAGCGGCGGCGAGCCGCCATCGCCGAGCTGATGCCCTCCACGCCCTACCTCGCCGGGCTCGGCATCAGGATCGAACGCTACGAACCCGACGAAGCCACGGTGCGGCTCCCGTTCCGCGCCGACCTCACCAACGACGGCACCTACTACCACGGGGGCGTGATCGCGGCCGTCATGGACACCACCGGCGCCGCAGCCGCGTGGTCGAACCACGACTTCGACAAGGGTGCTCGCGCGTCGACGGTGGCCATGTCGCTCCAGTACGTGGGCGCGTGCAAGAAGTCCGACCTCGTGTGCCACGCCCGTGTCGTGCGGCGGGGCAAGGAGCTCACCTTCACGGAGATCACCGCCACCGACGTCGACGGCAAGGTCGTCGCCCACGGCGTGCAGACCTACCGAATCGTCTGATCCGTATCCCTTCGCGTATCGTCCGCGGCACAAGGGGAAGGGGGAGCCATGGAGCGCTTCGAAGGTCTGTTGGCGGTCGTCACCGGTGGCGGCAGTGGCATGGGACGCGAGCTGGTGCTGCAGCTGGCCGCCGAGGGCTGCTCCGTGGCCACCTGCGACGTCAACGAGGAGGCGGTGGCCGAGACCGCGCGGCTGGCCGAGAAGGAGGCCCCGTCCGGCACCCGGATCTCCACCCATCTCTGTGATGTCGCCAGCGGGGCCGATGTCGAGCGCTTCCGCGACGAGGTCGTCGCCGAGCACGCCACCGACCACATCAACCTGCTGTTCAACAACGCCGGTGTCGGCGGCGGTGGCAGCTTCCTCAACGCCGATCGGGCCGAGTGGGACCGCACCTTCGGGATCTGTTGGGGTGGCGTGTACAACTGCAGCCGGGCGTTCGTGCCTCTCCTCGTGGCCAGCGACGCCGGCTACCTGATCAACACGAGCAGCGTGAACGGGTTCTGGGCGCTGCTCGGGCCGGGCATGCCGCACACTGCTTACAGCGCGGCCAAGTTCGCGGTGAAGGGCTTCTCCGAGGCCCTCATCGAGGACTTCCGCCTCAACGCCCCGCACGTGAAGGTGGCCGTCGTGATGCCCGGCCACATCGGCACCGACATCGTCACCAACAGCCGCAAGGTGCACGGTGGCGACGGGCCGCTCGATGCAGCCGGGGTGGCCGCGGCCCGCGAGCAGATGGCCGAGCGAGGCGTGCCGGTGGAGGCCATGGACGACGACGCGGTGCGCTCGATGGTCGACATGTTCGGCCAGCTGTTCCGAGAGAGCGCCCCGATGACCGCTGCCCAGGCTGCCACGGTGATGCTCGACGGCGTGCGAGCCGACAAGTGGCGGATCCTCGTGGGCGATGACGCGCACCTCCTCGACGAGAAGGTCCGCGCCGACCCGGAGAACGTCTACGGCGCGGGCGCGCCCACCCTCGGCATCCTCGGCAGCTGACCGCTCACCGCCAGGCTCATGACAGGAAGCGGAGGTCCTCCCACACGGCGGGCCAGGTGCCGCGCAGCCCTCGGCACACCACGATGGGCACGCCCTGCACCTCGTTGGTGATGTCGAGGCCGTTGTCCACGGTGGCCACCTGCTCACAGCTCTGGAAGTGGGGCGCCAGTCGGCTGGCGTCGTACCGCACGGCGACGACGGTGGCATCGGGATCGCTGGGCTGGCGGAAGTCGGCGTAGCTGTTGTGGGCTGAGTACGCGGGTGGCAGCCCGAGCGCTGGTCCGAAGCGGTCGAGCGCGCCGGCCTCGCCATAGGAGGCGGCGAGGAGCACGACGTCGGCCCGCTCGGCGGCCGGCAGCCCGGCGACCACGCCGGCGATCTGCTGGGTGAGCTCGGGCCAACCCACCGTCTCCGCCACCGCCTCGTTGAGCTGGGCGGTGACCTTGGTGGCGGACAGCGGGAGGAGCGGGACCGCGAAGGCGAGGCTGATCACGGCATTGGGGACGAGGTACCGGCCGACCCGGCCGATGCCTCCCGCCCCCTCAGTGGCCACGACCCCGGCCAGCATCACCACGATGGTGAGGGGGACGACGTAGTAGGGCCGCCCGCCCGTGGCGAAGGCGGCGACGAGGCCCGCAGGCCAGGCCCAGAGCAAGGGTCGGAACCGCACGGCGAGCTCGTCGTGGGCCAGCCACCGCGCGCCCCGCCACAGGAGCGGCACCAAGGCCGGGCCGACGAAGAGCACCTGGAGCGGGAGCAAGGTGGTGCGGTTCTCGCCGGCCAGCCGTCGTGACAGCACCCGGGCCATCTCCACCTGTGGCCATCCATGCTGGGCCTGCCACACGAGGTTCGGCGAAGCGATCGCGGCCGCCACCCCGGCGCCGGCCAGCAGCCATGGTGTGGCGAGCACGTCCCATCGACGCTCGGCCACCAGCCCACAGAGCAGCGCGGCACCGAGCAGCACGAGCAGGTTCTTGTTCAGCATCGACAGGCCGGCGACGGCGCCGAAGCCGACCCACCAGCGTGGGTTCCCCGTGCGCAGGAGACGAGTGGCCAGGCACAGGAGCGCCATCCAGGCCGTGAGATCGAAGACGGCCGTCGACAGGAGATGGCCGACGCCGACCGCGAAGCCACCGGCGGCCACGGCGGCGGCCCCCGCGATCTGCGCCCGTCGCCGGCCGCCCAGCTCCCGCACGATGAGGGCGCCGAGCACGATGGTGGCCGCTGTGGCGAGCGCGGGCAGCAGCCGCAACACGTACAGGTTGTGCGGCGCGATGCGCTCGGCGAGTCGAGCCACCGCCGGCGCGAACGGCGGCTGGTCGATGAACCCCCACGCGAGATGATGACCGGCCTCGAGGAAGTAGAGCTCGTCGCGATGCCAGCCGTAGCGGGGCGCGACCGCCACGAGCAGGGCGGCCACCACGGCCGCCACGCCCAACACCGGCCTCCAGGCCACCGGCTCCTCGTCCCCAACGATGCGATGTTCTACCGCACCCGGCGGCGGCGGGTCCCGCACGATGCCGAGCACGGGTCGTCACTACGATGCGCGCATGGCGACCGCTGCGTTCGAGTTCAACGGCATCAACCACCTCGCACTCGTGTCGAGCGACATGGCTCGCACGGTGGAGTTCTACGAGGACGTGCTCGGAATGCCGCTCGTGAAGACGGTGGAGCTGCCCATTGGGATGGGCCAGCACTTCTTCTTCGACTGCGGTGGCAACGACCTGCTCGCGTTCTTCTGGTTCCCGGGCGCCCCGGAGGGCGTCCCTGGCGTGTCGGCTCCAGCGGCTCGGCCCGACACAGGCGAGCTCACGAGCGCCATCGGGTCGATGAACCACGTGGCCTTCGCGGTGCCCGCCGACAAGATCGAGGCGTACCGCCAGCGCCTGCTCGACCGGGGGATCCCGTGCAGCGAGGTGGCCAACCACGACGACAGCGAGTGGGGCATCTCCAAGGAGCTGCACCCCGGGGTGTTCGTCCGCTCCATCTACTTCCAGGACCCCGACGGGATCCTGCTCGAGTTCGCCGCCACGACCCGGGCCTTCACGGCGGACGACGTCCGCCACATCCCCGTCAGCGCCGCCAGCTCACAGGATCCGTGAAGCGCTTCGTCCGCATGACGAACGAAACGCTGTACAGATCCTGCTGTGCTCAGGCCGCGGTGGCGAGGCGACTGCGGCTCTGCGTGACGGCTCGGTCGTAGATGTTCAGCTCGTCGAACCCGGGCAGGCGGGTGAAGGTGGCATCCATCGTCTCCACTGCTCGTGTGCCCACCTCGTCGACGGCGAGGAACGCCAGCACCTGGTCGAACTCGGCCGGGGTCTTGTAGTCGTCGCCGATGCCGACCGGGGTCCACGACCGCTTCATCATCGTGCGCAGCGCCACGCGGCTGAGGCGGCTGGCCGCGAGACGCCACTGCGCCTGGAACAGGTAGAAGCTGTAGTGCCGTGACTCTTGTGCCGCGATGCGCGTGAGCAGCTCGGCCAGCACGGGCTCCTCGCAACGACGAGCCAGCAGTCGATAGCCATGCATCGTGAGCAGCTCGTTGGCCGCCCCCCACACCATGTGGGCCGCCGTGATCACGTGGCCGACCGGCCTCGTGAGCGTGACGAGCACGCGCTCGGATCTCGGGACGGTGGTGGGCGGCGCCTGCATCGTCGGCAGCGTGATGCCCCGGCGCTCGGCGTAGAGCGTGAGGTAGCGGTCGATGGCGTGGGCGTGCTCGGTCTCCTCCGCGCGCCACACGTCGAGGAACCGGCGCACGATCGGGTCGGCCATGGTGGTCGGGTGGGCGACAAGACCCACCAGGTCCCGGTCGACGAACCCCTCGACGTCTCGCATGTAGGCGAGGCAGGTCAGCACACCGTCGTCTACGACTCGGGTGCCCACCTCGTCCCACGCCAGGTCGCTCGACTCGAGCAGTCCTGAACGCGCCAGGAGACGCTCGCACTTCGCTTCGTTGGCAGCTCGCAGGTCGCTTCGCACGTGCAGGTCTTCGATGCCGTCGCCCCGCGCGGATCAACCCACACCAAGCAACGTCGTTGAACACCTGCGATCGAGGGGGGCTCAGCGGGGTCCCAGACGCAGCGCGCCCGGTGCTCCGATCGGCACGACAGGAGCGCGCGGCGCCACCGGTGAGAGGCGCGCGTAGGACTCCCCGAGCGGCGGCCTCGGGTCCTCGTCGCCGCGGTTGGGCCAGAGCGACATGGCCCGCTCTGCCTGCGCGGTGATCGTGAGCGAGGGGTTCACGCCCAGGTTGGCCGACACCGCAGCGCCGTCGACGACGTGCAGGCCCGGGTGGCCGTAGGCGCGGTGGTACGGGTCGATCACCCCGGTGACCGGGGAGTCGCCGATGGGCGCGCCACCGAGGAAGTGCGCGGTCATGGGCACGTTGAACACGTCGTTCCAGCCGCCGCCGGGAAACCCCTTGATGCGTCGCGCGATGCGGCGCACGGCGTCGTGGCCGACGGGGATCCACGCGGGGTTGGGCTCGCCGTGCCCTTGCCGCGAGGTGAGGCGCCGGCCGAGCAGCCCGCGGCTCGTGAAGCAGGTGATCGAGTTGTCGCGCGTCTGCATCACCAACGCGATGATCGTCTGCTCCGACCAGTGGCGCATGCTGAGGTTGCGCCCGAACGTCACCGGGTGGCGGGCCACCTCGCGCAGCCACGTGAGCGGGCGGGAGCGCCCGCCGCCGTCCGCCAGAGAGGTCGTGAGCAGTCCCATGGCGTTGCTTCCCTTGCCGTAGCGAACCGGCTCGATGTGGGTGTGGTCGTCGGGGTGAAACGACGACGTGATGGCCACTCCCTTCGTGAAGTCGACTCCCGGACTGAAGGTTCGAGCGCCGAGGATGGCCTCGGAGTTCGTGCGGGTGAGCTCGCCGAGCCGCGGCGACAGGTGCGGGAGGTGACCGTCGTCGCGCATGCGGTGCAGGAGCTTCTGAGTGCCGAGCGTGCCAGCCGCCACAACGACGTCGGTGGCGATGAAGCTGCGTCGGCCCTTGTGCACCCAGGCGCCGGTGCGCTCGGTCTCCACCGAGTAGCGCCCGTCTCGCAGGGGCCGGATCGCGGTGACGGTGGTGAGCGGGTGCACGGTGGCACCGGCGCGCTCGGCCAGGTACAGGTAGTTCTGCAGCAGCGTGTTCTTGGCGCCATGACGACACCCGGTCATGCACTCGCCGCACTCGATGCAGCCGCGTCGCGTCGGACCGGCTCCCCCGAAGAAGGGGTCGGCCACCTCCACCCCGGGCTCGCCGAAGAAGACGCCCACCGGCGTAGGCCCGAAGGTGTCGCCTACGCCCATCTCGTCGGCGGCGGCGCGCATCACCTCGTCGACTGGGGTGATCGTGGGGTTGGGCACCACGCCGAGCATGCGCTTGGCCTGGTCGTAGAACGGGGCCAGCTCGGCCCGCCAGTCGGTGATGTGGCCCCACTGCGGGTCGGTGTAGAAGGGCGCCTTGGGCTCGTAGAGGGTGTTGGCGTAGTTGAGCGAGCCACCCCCCACGCCAGCGCCCGAGAGGATCATCACGTCCTTGAGGAGCGACACGCGCTGGATGCCGGTGCACCCCAGCTTGGGTGCCCAGAAGAACGAGCGGACGTCCCATGACGTCGTCGGAAGCGTCGTCTCGTCGAAGCGTCGGCCCGCCTCGAGCACGGCAACGCGGTAGCCCTTCTCCGTGAGGCGCAGGGCCGCCGTGCTGCCTCCGAACCCGCTCCCGATCACCACGACGTCGAGCTCTGGGTTCGCCACGGGGGCCGACGCTAGTGCCCTGTCGACACGCCTTCGGTGGGCACCGCGGCTCGGGGGGACGGCGAGCTCGACGGGGTCGGGCAGACTCTGTGCGTGGACATCGACGAACCGCATCGTCACGACCACGGTCACGACCACGGGCACTCGCACGGGTCGATCCGGGCCGGCGAGCGCCACAAGGGTCGGCTCGTCATCGCGTTCGTGGTCCTCGCCGGGTTCATGGTGGTGGAGGTGGTGGGGGCGCTCGTGGGACGCTCGCTGGCGCTGCTGTCCGATGGCGGTCACATGCTCACCGACGTGCTCGGGCTCGGCATGGCCCTGGCTGCCATCCAGCTGGCCACCCGGGGCAGCGAGCGCAACCACCACACCTTCGGCCTGTACCGGCTCGAGATCCTCGCCGCACTGGCCAACGCGGTCCTGCTGTTCGGCGTGGCCGTGTACGTCGTGGTCGAGGCCATCGGCCGCTTCGACGATCCGCCGGTGGTGCGCACCGGGCTGCTGCTCGTCGTGGCCGGTCTCGGGCTAGTGGCCAACCTCGTGGCCTTCGCCCTACTGCGGGAGGGGGCCCCCGAATCACTCAACCTGCACGGTGCCTACCTGGAGGTGCTGTCCGACACGGTGGGATCGGTGGCGGTGATCGCGGGAGGCATCCTCATCAAGGCCACGGGCTGGGGCTGGGTCGATCCGGCCGTGGGTGTGGCCATCGGCCTGTGGATCCTGCCCCGCACCTGGC
>JBKJSO010000111.1:0-6396 GCA_046595835.1 Acidimicrobiales bacterium
GGGCGCGTGGATCGACCTCGTACCGGGCTGGGTGAGCGGCGCCGACGCGCTGTTCGATGACGTCCTGCAGCAGGCCCCGTGGCACGCCTTCGAGCGTCCTATGTACGACCGCGTCGTGGGCGTGCCCCGCCTCGAGACGCGAGGGTGGCAGGAAGGTCGACCCCGCCTCCTCGATCAGATGTCCCGCTGCCTGAGCGCCCACTACGGCCTGCGCCTGCCCTCCATCTCCGCCAACCTCTACCGCGATGGCAACGACTCGGTGGCCTGGCACGGTGACCGCGTCGGCCGCCACCGCGCCGACACCATCGTCGCCATCGTGTCGCTCGGCGCCACCCGCCGGCTGCTGCTGCGCCCCGACGGAGGCGGCCCGTCGATCGGCTACACGCTGCACACCGGCGACCTGCTCGTGCAGGGCGGCACCTGTCAGCGCACCTTCGCGCACTGCGTCCCGAAGCGGGCCCAGGCCGGCCCGCGCGTCAGCCTGATGTTCCGCGAGCGCCACGGCAGCTGACCCTCCGCCTGCTTCTGCTTCTGTGCGCACGTAGCCACGCCGATCGTGGCTCAGGGTGCACAGAACGCCGGGGTAGCGTCAATCGATGTGGCCGGGTACTCACCGACGCCGCTGGCGCAGAAGCTCGGCATCAGGCCGGGGTCGTCACTGGGCCTACTCGGGGCCCCCGCTGGGTTCACCATCGACCCCCTGCCCGACGCCGTGGAGATTCGCACCGCCGCACGTGGGCCGCTCGACGTGATCGTGTCGTTCCACACGGCGCGTGCCGACCTGGCCAAGCGGCTGCCCACTTTGCTGCGCGCCCTGCACGTCGACGGGGGGCTGTGGGTGGCTTGGCCCAAGCGAGCGTCTGGCGTGCCCACCGACATCACCGAGGACACCGTGCGCGAGGTGGCCCTGCCCACCAGCCTGGTGGATGTGAAGGTCTGCGCGATCGACGACACGTGGTCTGGTCTGCGCCTGTGTCTGCGCAAGGAGCTGCGCCCCGGTCGATCCAGCGCCGCCGGCTGACCCCCTGGTTTCACACGTTCTCGGGCACCTTGGGGCAGGGCTACCCCAGGGCGTCAGCACGTTCCGGGTGATCTGCTCAATCTGCGGGTCTCGCCCGGCCAGCCCATGGGCCGGTTGAGCGAACGATCATCAACCAGGCGGTTGACGAAGGTGGTCGAGGGGCCTACGGTCATCCTCAACCGATCAGTTGAACAAGGAGGGCCGGTGGGCGAGGAACAGCTGTCCCGGATCTTCGCCGCCCTCGCCGACCCCACGAGGCGAGACATGGTGGCTCGCCTGGCCGTTGACGACGCCACTGTCGGCGAGCTGGCCGACCCCTACGACGTCTCGGTCCAGGCGGTGTCCAAGCACATCAAGGTGCTCACCGACGCCGGCCTGGTGAGCCAGCGCAAGGATGCCCAGCGGCGCCCGTGCCACCTCGAGGCGGAGGTCCTCGACCTGATGACAGCGTGGATCGAGCGCTACCGCCAGCAGGCCCAGGAACGCTATGAGCGCCTCGACGCCGTCCTCGCACAGATCCAAGCCGACGAGCACTCGCGTCGGCGCCGCCACCCGAACCCACAGCAAGGAGCAGCGTCATGACCGCCACGAGCCATCGCCACCCGGTCTCGATCGAGGCCGACCCCGCACTGCCGATCATCCGGATCACCCGCGACTTCAACGCCTCCCCGGCTCACCTGATGCGAGCGCACACGGATCCCGAGCTGTTCGCCCGCTGGGTCGGACCGAACCGGATGAACACGACGATCCTCGAGTGGGACGCCACCACGGGAGGACGCTGGCGGTACGTGGCCACCCGCGACGGCCAGGAGTACGGCTTCCACGGCTGCTTTCACGACATCCGCGAGGACCGCATCGTGCAGACCTTCACCTACGACGGCGACCCTGACGGTGTCGCACTTGAGACGCTGTGGTTCGAAGACCTGGGCGACGGTCGCACCCGACTGCACGCCCAGTCGCTCGTCGACAGCTTCGAGGGCCGGGATCAGTGGCTGGCCAGCGGCATGGAGACGGGCCTCGACGAGGGCTACGCCAAGCTCGACGCCCTCGTGGGTGAGCTCTGATGGGCGACCCGGCCGACGACCATCGCCGCATCGCGGGCGCCTTCACGGCCACCGTCGAGGGCACGGCCCCCGCCGCGTGGGACGACCCCGCCCCGGTGGAGGGATGGCTCGCCCGTGACGTCGTGCGCCACCTCGTGGAGTGGCTCCCCGCCTTCCTCCAGGGAGCCACCGGCATCACGCTGCCAGCCAGCCCGTCGGTCGACGACGACCCGGTCGGTGCCTGGCGCACCCAGACCGACGCCGTACAGGCCCTGCTCGACGACCCGGCCATCGCTGAGCTCGTCCACGACCTGCCGCACATCGGCACGATGATGCTCGAGCAGGCCATCGGCATGATCTACACCAACGACGTGTTCCTCCATCGATGGGACCTGGCCCGGGCCACCGGCCAGGATGAGACGCTCGACGCGGACACATGCGCCGAAATGCTCGAAGGCATGCTGCCGATGGACGAGATGCTGCGCCAGAGCGGGCAGTACGGACCCCGCGTCGAGGTGCCCGACGATGCGGACGTGCAGACCAAGCTGCTGGCCTTCATCGGCCGCACCCCCTGACGGAGCGGTCAGGACGGCGCGTCAGGCAGGGCCGAAGCCCAGGATCGCGCCGCGCTCGTCGAACGTGATATCTGGGTTCCATGCGATCTCCCAGCGGTTGCCCTCGGGGTCGGCCACGTAGCCGGTGCGCCCACCCCACGGCCGGTCCTCCACCTGGCCCACCTTGCGCGCGCCGGCCGACGTCATGGCGATGACCACCTCGTCTACCTGGGCTGCCGAGTCGACGTTGAGGGCGAACGTGTGCCCGCCCCAACCGTGCTTCACGAGGGGCTCCCCCGGAGCAGCCTCGGCGGCCAGGTCGTCGATGCCGTAGAGAGCGAGCACCACACCGCCCAGCAGGAACGCGCAGAACTGGTCGCTGGCGGCCGGCAGCGGCGGCCACCCCAAGCCCTTGTAGAACGCTTGCATCCTGGGCATGTCGCGCACCCCGAAGGTGACGAGGCTGAGTCGCGGCGGGATGGCCGTCATGCGTCGTCGGCCGGACGCAACTCGGCGGGATCCCAGAACGCTCGCATGGTGGTGATGCGCCCGGCGTCGTCGAAGGTCATCACGTCGATGATGTCGACCACGAAGGTAGCGCCGCCGATGTCGGGCCGGGCCTGCATCGGGAAGGCGCACTCGCCGGCGGCCACCCGCACCGGGCCGGTCTGGCGCAGCTCGATGGAGTCAGCCATGGCGCTCGACTGGTCGAAGAACCCCCCGATCGCTGTTTGGCCGACGAGGCGCGGCGTGCCCACGGGATCCTCGATCCAGCCGTCGTCGGCGAACAGCGCTGTGTAGGCGTCGCGGTCGCGCGCGGTGAAGGCGGCACAGTAGGCGTCGACGGTGGCGCGGATCGTGGTGGCGTCGGCGGTCATGGCCGCGGACCCTACCTGGAGACGCCCGCCGTCTCGGCTTCCGCGCCCCTCAGCGACGGGCGGACGGACGCAGGATGAGGCGTGGGCCGCGGTCCCACGTCAGGTAGTTCCACGCCCAGTTCAGGATCACGGAGGCGCGGTTGCGCTTGCCCACGAGGAACACCAGGTGCAGGCCCAACCAGGCGAGCCACGCCGGCGCGCCTCGCAGCCGGATCCGGCCCGGCAGCTCGGCCACCGCGGCGCGCCGGCCGATCGTGGCCATCGTTCCCTTGTCGCGGTAGCGAAAAGCCTCCGTGGGCCTGCCCTCGAGCTGCCGGGCGATCTGACGGGCCACGTGGCGACCGGCCTGCATGGCGACGGGGGCGAGCTGGGGCAGCAGCTCGTCGGATCGGCCGCGCGCGGCCGCGATGTCGCCGATCGCCCAAGCTCCGGGGTGCTCAACGATCTGCAGGTCGCGGTGCACCCCGATCCGTCCGCCACGGTCCTGGGTCACACCGAGCGCGGCGGCCAGCGGGTTGGCCTCCACCCCCGCCGCCCACACGAGCGTCTGGCACGGGAGCACCTCACCGTCGGCGAAAGCGACCTCGGTGGGGGTGAGCGACGCAACCTTCGCACCGAGGCGCACCTCCACGCCGCGTGAGCGCAACGTGTCGAGGGCGTGGCGGCGGCTCGGCGGTGTGAACGGACCGAGGAGGTGGTCCTGCATCTCCACGAGCACCACCCGGGCTCGGCTCACGTCGAGGCCGGGGTAGTCCTTGCGGAACACCATTGCGAAGAGCTCGGCGAGGGCGCCCGCCATCTCCACGCCGGTGGGACCGCCGCCGACCACCACGAAGGTGAGGCCGCCGCGTTCGAGCTCGGAGAGATCGGCGTCCGCCGCCTCGAATCGCTCCACGATGTGGTTCCGGAGCAGCACCGCGTCTTCCAGCGTGTAGAGCGCGAACCCGTGCTCGGCTGCGCCCGGGGTGCCGAAGTGGGTCACCGTGGCGCCGCCCGCCAACACGAGCTGGTCGAAGGGCAGGTCGGGCTGACCGTCGAGGTGCACGTGCTGCGCCTCCCAGTCCACCCCCGTAACCCTGGCCTGCCGGAAGCGCACGTTGTCCTGCCCATGGAACAGGCCGCGGACGGCATGGGCGACGTCGGCCGCGTTCAGACCTGCCGTGGCCACCTGGTAGAGCAGCGGCTGGAAGGTGTGGAAGTTGCGCTGGTCGATGAGCGTGATGTGCACCGGCAGCGCGCGCAGGTGGCGGGCCACCTCGATGCCGCCGAAGCCAGCACCGACCACCACCACCTTGGGCACGACGGCCATGCGCACACCCTAGTCCGGCTTGTGAAGCCCTTCACGAGAGGCGGCCGGAGGCGGCTGGCAGCGGGGACACCAGTAGGTGCTGCGGGCCAGGTCGCCGTGGCGGGCCATGCGCACCGGGGTGCCGCAGCTCGGGCACGGCTGCCCGCGCCGTCCGTAGACGGCAAGCCCCGTGGCGTGGGTGCGGCGCTCCGCATGGCCGAGGTTGGCCTGGAGCTGGCGAGCGGCCACCGCCCAGACCTGCCGGCGGGCCGCAAGATCGACGACCTCGATCGGGGTGCCCGGGTCGATGCCCACCGCGAAGCAGGCCTCGCTCTTGTAGACGTTGCCGATCCCCGCCGCGATGCGCTGATCGAGAAGCGCCTCCCCCAGCGTCGTGCCGGCCGGCGCCAGGCGAGCGACGCGTGCGACCACGTCGTCGAGCACCGCATCGGTGAGCGACTCGGCCAGGCAGAGATCGGGGCCGAGCGCCACGAGCACGTCGGGCGGTGTCCCGGCCGTGTGGAACGTCTCCACCACCGGGGCCTGGAAGCACACGGCCACCCAGCCGCTGTCGGCGCCCACCACGGCGCGCGCCAGGTAGGCCGGCTTCTGCCAGCGCTCCCGCTCGCGGTAGATGTGCCACGACCCGGTCATGCGCAGGTGCGTGCGCAGCACGAGCCCGCGCTCGAAGTGCACGAGCAGGTGCTTGCCCCGGGCCTCCACGAGGGTGATCACCTCGCCGAGCGAGGGCGGTTCGCCTCGGAGCTGCGATGCCTCGAAGCGCGTGAGCCGGTGGCCCTGCAGGGCCGGCTTGAGACGAGCGGCCGTCTTGAAGAGGGTGTCGCCTTCGGGCACCGAACCAGTGTCGCCGCGCCGGGCCCGCCACGGGTGCCGGTAGCGTCGAACGATGAGCGCGATCGACCACACCCGGGCCTGACGCTCGCTTCGCGATGGACACGACGCGCGTCGATCGATGGGTCTGGGCCGTCCGGCTCTACAAGACCCGCAGCGACGCCACCGACGCCTGCCGGGGCGGCCACGTGAAGGTGAACGGCAAGGCGGCCAAGCCCGCCGCTCCCGTGCGGGTGGGCGACCGGGTGGAGGTTCGCGTGCACGACACGAACCGTGACGTGGAGGTCACCCAGGTGATCGACAAGCGGGTCGGCGCCACGATCGCCGCCACCTGCTTCGTCGACCACACGCCGCCCGTGCCCGAGGTCGACCGCACCCGCGTCGCCGAGCGCGAGCGAGGGATGGGCCGACCCACCAAGCGCGATCGTCGCCTGATCGATCGTTGGCGCAACGAGGGCTGAGCCCCGGCCCGTAGAGTCGACCGGTGTCCACGCCCCTCGATCTGCGCTTCGTCACCTCCGCCGATCGGCTGAGCGCCCTCCCCGACAGCCCAGCGGAGGTGGCGGTCGTCGGCCGATCCAACGTGGGCAAGTCGTCGCTCATCAACGCGTTGGCCAAGCGCAACGGGCTGGCCAACGTCTCGAAGACGCCCGGCCGCACACAGCTGCTCAACTGCTTCGAGCTGGCCGACGGCGCCACGATGGTCGACTGCCCCGGCTACGGGTACGCCAAGGTGTCGAAGGTGCAGCGAGCCTCGATG
>JBKJSO010000408.1:0-6961 GCA_046595835.1 Acidimicrobiales bacterium
CCGCCAAGCCGCGTCACCGGCGGCGGCGAGCTGACGAGTGGAGTCCACGATGTCGGTGAACACGATCGTGGTCAGCACCCGGTCATCATCGTGGGGCCCGTGGGGCTGACCGGTAAGGAACTCCTCGATCGCGTCCGGCACGGACTTGTCGTTGCCGATCCAGACAAGGTGATCCTGTCCCGGCAGCAAGACCAGCCTCGCGCCCTCGATACGGCGGGCCAGATCGCGACCAGCCGACACCGGCAGCATCTGGTCTCCTTCGACGTGCAGCACCAACGTCGGCACGTGCACGGCGGCGGCCGCGGCGCGCACGTCGAAGCCGTGGTACCCCTGGAGCACCGACCGGGCCATACCCGGGCTCATGCACGCCCGTTCGATCGCCCCCAGGACCCAGGCACGGTCCGGATCGGCGGCCCAGGTCGGCGCCATCGCCGAGGCCAGGACGCCTTCGCCCCAGTGGGCGCACGCCTCGTCGAGGATCGCCCACAACTGAGCCAGCTCGTCAGCCGACACGCCAAGGTCGGGGTCGGGGTACCAGTCCATCGCGGCCCACGTGTCGAGCAGGACGAGCGCCTCCACCCGGTGCGGCTGCGTCGCCGCCAGGACAATGGACGGCAGCCCACCCTCGGAGTACCCGAGCACCACGGCCCGCTCGGAACCAGCGGCGTCGAGCACCGCCACCAGATCGGCCGTGCGCTGCTCCATGGTGGGCGCCGCCGGGATGGGGTCGGACAAGCCGGTCCCGGGCTTGTCGAAGAGAATCACCCGGCTGAAGGACCCCAGCCGCTCGAGCATGCCGGTCGCCTGCGGATCGGCCCACCACAGGTCCAGATGGGACATCGTGCCGCACACGAACAGGAGGTCACGCGGGCCGCTCCCGAACACCTGGTACGCGATGCTCACACCCGCGTTCTCCGCATACCGGACATCGGGAACGTTCACGGCCGCAGGGTAACGCGGGCTCTCCGAGCCAGGCTCCGTCGCGACACGCAGGAAGGCCCCGAGGCTACCAACGACTCCATCGCTGATGACGAGCGCTCCGGCGCCCAATGACCACTCCTGAGGCGTGGCACCTCGAGTGCCGGTACGGGACACCCGCGCTATTGCCGGTTCTTCGGCGGTCGCGCCAGCGTGATACTCGCGGAGGCGGTCAGCCGAGTTGGGATTATTGGGCGCTCGCCGATGCCGCCGCCTCCAAGCCCTGACCCACGCCGAGCCGAGATGTCACGTCGGGTTCGTCCGCCGGCGTACCTCCTCCGCCAAGTGCCGCCTGCCTCAGCGCAGCGACGAGGTCCACCGCCGACAGGCCTGGTCCGACGTTCTGGCAGACACTTGCCACCTCCTTCGGAGCAGAACTGGACAGTCAGCGGCCCCCTTGATCGGCCCGGACGGGACGGCACGGGGCGGCAGCATCCGGCAGGTGCAAGTGCGTCACCGTTCTTGGTCTTGTCAGTCGGGACTGACATCAGAGACGCCACGACGGTGAGCACGACCGCCGAGCACGACCATCAGCGGGACCACGAGCACGACCACGACAGCGGGTCCGAACGCAGCGAGGCCGCCCGAGACAGCGCGTCAACCGAAGGGTTGCAATCGTGTTCAGCGATCCCGGCTCGGGGCCAGCCGACCGAGCGTGCCGTCGACGGGGATCGACCCGGTTGGTCGGATTGCCGTTGGTGTAGCCGTAGGCGGATCGGGCTAGGGCGCCTGCGGGGTCTCTGCTGAGGAATCGCCCGAGGGCGCGATCGTACAGGCGGGCGCCGGAAGGGGGATCGACTCAGGGAGGACTCGCAGGTGCACGACCGTGCCGACCGCCTTGTCGACTAGGTCGACGACCTCGCATACAGCCGGCGTCAGCTCAGAGCCCGCGATCACGAGCTCGCCCGGGCGAATGGTCTCAGGATCAGACGCTTCATCGAGGAAGGTCCAGACGAAGCCGGTCTCGTCCTCAGAGTTCAGGTCAGCAGGGATGTCGACTCTCATGACAGCGGACAACCGATCAGGCGTCAGAGGTGCTCATGTGGCACTTGTTAGGCGGGTTGCTGCTCGAGCAGACCGAGGTGCTGGTCGGCGTGACCGGGGAGTACCTTCAAGAGCACCACCCCATCGGGGCGCACCTCGACCACCTGGGCCACGGCGGGATCGGCATCGTCGTCGCCCACGATGAGGTAGCGGCCCTGCTCGACAACGACAGCCGCGTCTGCGTCGCGGAGATCGCCGTAGGTGAGTCCGTCGTACACGCGCGCGAAGTCGACCCACATCTCCCAGCGGCGTGACTCGGTCATGCTCCCCATTGTCGCAGCGTGGGTGGCTGACGACAACAGATCACGCTCTACGGCCAGGGTTGGGCTCCGGGTCGCCGAAACAGCCGACCAGGCGATCGAGCGTCGGCCGGCGGAGGTCCGGCAGGACGATGTCGTAGTGCGGAGATTGGCCAGTCGCGAGGAGGGCGAATCCCGCCGTCGTAAGCCGGGCGACGACCGACCGGCGGATCTGGCCATACCGGCGCAGCTCATCGATGGAACCGCAGACCTCGGCGACACGATCGACGTCGGCCAGGAAGACGGAAAGGCCGAGGAACCCAAACGCCACCATGTTGCGATCGGCTGAGCGAGTCACCGCCTCGGCGCTAAGGCTGTTGGCTCCACCGCGGATCACGACCACCGCCTCCTCAGGCGGCTCTTCGCCACGAAGCCCGACGAGCTTCACCCGCCGAAGACCTTGTCGATGCGCGTGCCGGCCTGGCGGTGCTGCTTGGTGACCGTGTGGGTGTAGGTGTTCAGGGTGACGCCGATGTCGGCGTGACCGAGGCGCTCCTGCATCACCTTGTCGTCGCCGACCACCACGCGGCCGACCGACTGCGCTGTGTGACGGAGCCCCTTCGGGGTGATGCGGGGCACGCCGGCCTTCGCCACGAGACCGTCCATGAGGCGGCCGAACGTGCTCGGATCGATCCAGGCGCCAAAGACCGTGGTGAACACCAGGCCCGTATCCGTCCACTCATCAGCCGCGAGGCGACGTTCGGCCTCCTGCTGGCTCCGGTGGGCCTTCAGCACGGCCGCCGTCCGAGGACCGAACGCCACGACCCGGTCGGCGTGCTCGGTCTTGAGCTGCTTGAGCACCGGGTGGCCGCGCTCGATGGCGAGCTGCTGGTGGACCGTGAGCTGGCGGTCCTTGAGGGCCACGTCGGCCCAGCGCAGCGCGAGGAGCTCACCGCGCCGAAGCCCGGACACAAGGCAGAGGTGGAAGGCAGCGGCAAGACGATGGTCGCCCACGGCGACGAGGAACCGTCGAGCCTCCTCGAGGGTCCAACCCATCTGCTGATGCGCCCGATCGCGCCGCGGCGGTTGGGTGAGCACGACGGGGTTGCGAGGCACACGGCCACGCTGCACAGCCTCCTCGAGCGCCATCGACAGCACCTTGCGCACGGTCCGCGCCGAGGTGGAGCCGAGCCTCGGCTTGCCGGCCTCGTCCTCCTGCACCAGCGCGGCGACCCAGTCGTCGACCAGCTCGGGCGTGAGATCGCGCAGGCGGACCTTGCCGATCAGCGGGACGATGTGGCGTGCGACCGCCCAGCGGTACTGGTCGTAGGTCGACACCTCGACCCGGCCCTCCTTGGCGTGCAGCCACACCTTCTCCACGAACTCCCCCACCGTCTCGCTGTCCGTCCCGGCGCGGCCGTCGAGCACCGCTCGCTGGTGCGCCACCGCAGCCCGCTTGGTGTCGAAGGTGCCGAGCTGGTGGACCTTGCGCTTGCCCGTGGCGGGGTCGTAGCCGCTCTGGCGGACGACCCACTTCCCCCGCTGGCGATGCACCTCGGGCTCGCCGACCTGGACCCACTGCACGTGGTGGATGGTACCGCCCAGTCCGCATACATGCTTCATACATCGTCAGAACGCAGCAGAGCCGGTACCCTCTGGCACCGGCTCTGACCTGCGGTTTCCCGGTCGGGCCGAGAGGATTCGAACCTCCGACCTCTTGACCCCCAGTCAAGCGCGCTAACCAAACTGCGCCACGGCCCGGGATGGGTCAGTGACCGTACCAGACGGCTTTGCTGGCCCGGCCATCCCGGACAGCGCTGCTACCCCCGGACTAGGACGGCGAGGACAAGGAGCACGAGCACGCCCAGCACGACAAGCGCCCCGCGCACCACCCGCGGCAGGCGAGGTCCGCCCAGGCTCACCAGCCAGTCATCGACCGAGACCTCGTCGCCGTCCTCCATCGAGATCCACGGCATCGACTCCCGCAGATCCCGCAGACCAGAGCTGACTGCCTCGGGATTGGCCTCAGGGCCCTCGCCGGCGAGCTCGAACCAGACGATCTTGCCGACGCCAGGAAGACGCTCGCTGCCCCAGGAAGTCGCCGTCGCAGCCACGATGCCGAGCCCAGAGAACGTGCGGTCGTGGGCCGGACCCTGCAACTCCTGGGCGACGTGGTCCTGGGCAACATGGTCCCCGGCGACCTGATCCATGGCGACGGGGTCCTGGGCGCCCTCACCGTCTACGAGGACGACCTCGTCCTGGAGCGTGGGCAGAGCCTCGACCCGATCGACCACCTCAACGCGAACCGTCAAGCCGCGTCGGGCGACGAACACGGTGTAGGGCTGCCCGGTGTGGACGACAGCGTTGGTCGCAAGCTCGCTGGTGAGCAGAGCGACGCGATCGACGAGATCATCGCAGCGCCACTCCTGGAGGTGATCGACGACGAAGAGTCGGGCGCTGCGGACGCTGGAGGGCAGCGGCTCGCACTCGATCCGGTAAGTCACCTGTTGTCCCTTACCCACCGATGGTCGCGCGCAACCCGGCGTGGTGGTTCGAGGGGGCTCGCTGAACGTCGATCTCGCCGCCGCGTCTGCGCTACGAGCGGACGGGGCAGGCACGAGGCATGAACCTCTTGACCCTCATCCTCATCGTCCTGCTCATCGTCGTCCTCGTGGGAGGCGTTCGGGGCCGCCGCAGTCGGCTCTAGCACCGCCTTGCCTGGCTCAGAGGTGGCGGGCCACCCACTCGATGCCCTGGAACAGGCGATAGCTCAGGTACACCGCCGTGACGCCGATGAGGAGCTTGAAGTGCCAGGGAGCGCCCCCACGCTCCTCATCGGCGGCGGCAGCTGTGTCGGCCACGCGCCGCCCGCACGTCGGGCAGGTGCCGTCGGGCTGGAGGCTGTTGGGATTGTAGAAGCGGTCGCATGTCTCGCACCACGGCACGTCGCTCAGCGTCCCCCACCGCGTGGACCGTCAGCCAGTCGCGTGCGGGGGCCGGCCCGGGAGACGGGGCTGGGTACGGCATGCCCGATGAGCTCACCGGCCAGCGCCGCCGCTTGGATCACTCCTTCGACATCGATCCCGGTGTGCACGCCGAGGTCATCGAGCATCGCCACGAGACCCTCGGTGGCCAGGTTTCCCGCCGCTCCATGCGCGAAGGGCGAGCCTCCCAGCCCGCCGACCGAGGTGTCGAAGCGGGTCACACCCAGCAGCATCGCCGCATAGGCACACACCAGCGCCGTGCCTCGCGTCTCGTGCAGGTGCAACCCGATGTCGGTGCCCAGCGTCTGTACCACCTGTCCGACCCCCCGGGGGGTCGCCATGCCGGTGGTGTCGGCGAGGGTGAGTGTGGCGCAGCCCGCATCGCGCAGCTGCTGCGTGAGCTCCACGACCGCCGCCGGGGCGACGTCGCCCTCGTAGGGCGAGCCGAACGAGCAGCTGATGACAGCGTCGACCGGAACGCCGTCGTCCAGCGCGCAGATGTGTTCAATCGCCGCCAACGACTCGGCGATGGACATGCGGACGTTGCGCTGGTTGTAGGTCTCGCTCAGCGAGATCGTGACGCTCAGCTCGTCGATCTGCGCCTCCAGCGCCATCTGCGCGCCCCGGAGGTTGGGGACGAGGGCGGTGTAGCGCAGGTCAGTCCGCCGCGGGACCTTGGCCAGCACCTCGGCCGCGCCCGCCATTGCGGGGACGGCGCTGGGCGACACGAACGCCGCTGCCTCGATGCGCCGCACTCCCGCGCTGACCAGCGCGCTGATGAGGCGCACACGCTCCTCTGGGTCCAGCGGCCGCTCGGGCTGCAAGCCATCGCGAGGACCGACGTCGCGGAGGACCACTGCATCCGGCAGCCAGGGCAGCAACGTGGTCATACGGGAGGCACTCCGTGACGACGGTCGGAAAAGCTCCGATCCTTCCCTTCCGCCAGCGAGAACCGGCGGATCAGCTCAGCGCGCAGATCGCCGAAGTCGACCACCGCATCGATCACGAGCTCGGAGGCCAGCCGATAGAGGTCGACGTCCTCCTCATAGAGCTTTCGCTGCTCCGCCACGAAGGCGTCGCGCTCCTGCGGGTCATCGATGGCGGCGATCTTGTTGGCGAAGACGGCGTTGACCGCCGCTTCCGGCCCCATGACAGCGATCTTCGCCGTCGGCAGAGCGATCGTGGCCTCCGGGGCGAAGGCCGGCCCCGACATCGCATACAACCCGGCGCCGTAGGCCTTGCGCACGATCACGGAGATCTTGGCGACGGTGGCCTCGCTCACGGCCGTGACCATCTTGGCGCCGTGGCGGATGATGCCCTGGCGCTCCACCTGCGTACCGATCATGAAGCCTGGGACGTCGGCCAGGAACACCAGGGGCACGTTGAAGGCGTCACACCACCATATGAAGCGGGCTGCTTTGTCGGCCGAGTCCACGAAGAGCGCCCCGCCCAGCGCCATGGGGTTGTTGGCCACGATGCCGGTGGGCTTGCCGTCGAGCAGCCCGAAGCCCACGATGAGCTCGGGGGCGAACAGCGGCTTGACCTCGAAGAAGCTGTCCTCGTCGATGAGCGCGTCGATCACGGCGTGGACGTCGTAGCCGGCTTTGTCGTCTTCGGGGATCACGCCCCCTGTGAGCTCCCGCACCGGCGGCACCGGCGGCTCGACGGGCGGCGGCTCCTTCCACGACGTCGGGAAGTACGACAGGTAGAGGCGGG
>JBKJSO010000451.1:0-3826 GCA_046595835.1 Acidimicrobiales bacterium
GCACGCCGTTCTGGTCGTAGATGGCGTACTCGTTGTTCACCTCGATGAGCTTGGCCTTCTGGTTCACCACGAGCACGGGCTCGGTGAAGAGCGTGCCGCCGCCCTGCGCCCCGGTGACCGCCCCCACCTTGTGGACGTCGCCGACGATCTTCTCCGCGGCGCGCTGGGTGGTGGGGATGTGCGTGCCCTGCGTGGGTGGGTCGATCGACTGGCGGCCGTGGGACGACACGTGCTCCGTCCACTGCGAGCCGTCCCAGTAGCGCAGCTCGTGACGACCCAGCGGGTCTGGGTACCAGCTCGCGGGAGCCTGCTGCGGGACGTCCGTCATGCCTCGGAGGCTACCGACCCGTCGATCACGAAGCGGACGCGGAGGTCGCTTCGGAGCGACTCGAAGTCGCTGCGCGTGTGCGCGCCCCGGCTCTCCTCGCGCGCGAGGGCGGCGGTGCACAGGGCCCGGCCGACGGTGGCCAGGTTGCGCAGCTCCCAGGCGGCCGGATCGCCACCCTCGACTGACCCATCGCACACCGCGGCGGCCGTGGCCAGCGACTCGGCCGAGCGCAGCACACCCGCGTTGAGCGTCATCGCCCGCTGCAGGGCATCGCGGTCAGCGATGAGGCGGTCTCCGACCGGCGGCACCATCAGCGAGCGACCCGGGATCTCCCCACCGCCGAGCACCGAGCGCATCGCCCCCGTGGCGCTCGGACCGACCACCCCGCGATCGATGGCCTCGACCACCCGCGGTCCGAACACCATGCCGTCGAGCAACGAGTTGGAGGCCAGCCGGTTGGCGCCCATCACGCCGTTGCAGCTCGTCTCACCTGCCACCCACAGCCCCGCTAGCGACGACGCGCCGTCGAGGTCGGCCACGACACCACCGCAGCTGTAGTGGGCCGCGGGGGCGATGGGGAGCCAGTCGGTAGCGGGGTCGAGGCCCACCGCCGAGAGCGCGGCCATGATCGTGGGGAAGCGCTCTGCGAACTGGTCGAGCCCGGTGGCGTCGAGCCAGAGGTGGTCGACGTCCTGCTCGAGCATGCGGGTGGCGATGGCCCGGCTCACCTTGTCGCGGGAGAGCAGCTCCTCGACGAACCGCTCGCCCTTGGCGTCGCGCAGGAGGGCCCCGTGGCCGCGCAGGGCCTCGGACAGCAGCGGCCGCGGCATGGCCGGGTGATGCAGCGCGGTCGGGTGGAACTGCTGGAACTCCACATCGGCCACCGCCACCCCGGCTCGCAGGGCCATGGCCACGCCGTCGCCGGTGGCTTCGCTCGGGTTCGTGGTGACGGCGAACAGCTGGCCGTAGCCGCCGGTGGCGAGGAGCACGTTGGCGGCTCGCACCTCGCGCTGCTCCCCCCCTGGCATCGCGGCGAGCACACCCCGGCAGCGGCCGTCCTCCACGAGCAGGTCGAGGGCGAAGGTGCTCTCGTGGACGACCTTCACCGACTCGCTCACGGCTTCGACCAGGGTGCGCTCGATCTCCTCGCCCGTGGCCGCCCCTCCGGCGTGGACGATCCGCGGCAGCGAGTGACCCCCTTCGCGGGCCAGCTGGAGCTGCCCGTCGACGTCGCGGTCGAACGCGGCGCCGAGTGCGATCAGCTCGTGGACGCGGCCGGGGCCTTCGTCGACGAGCACGCGCACCGCGTCGACATCGCAGAGACCCGCGCCGGCCGCCAGGGTGTCGGCCAGGTGGAGGTCGGTGGAATCGGGGTCGCCACCGAGCACGGCCGCCACCCCGCCCTGCGCCCACCGGGTGGTGGCCTGGTGCAGCTCGGCCTTCGTGAGCACGCCCACGCGCATGCCGTGCAGCTCCGCCGCTCGCACCGCCGCGGAGAGGCCAGCCACGCCCGACCCCAGCACCAGCAGATCAAGGTCAGGCACAGGAATGGTCTACAGGGTCCCGACACAGCGCCCAGACGGAGATCGGGCGGGCGCGGCCCGGCGAAGCCGCAGTGGGTGCGGGGGTCTCCCCCGCAAGAGCGCCGGAGGGCGGCTCCGCCGCCCCGGAGGCGCCCACAGCGCGGCCGAAGGCCGCAGCTCAAGCTCGTCGAGCAACCTCCGGTTGCGACGACGACTCCGGTTGCGATGACGACACCTCGACGTAGCGGTGGGGCGCGGGCCCTTGGCTCTCGCGCGCGATCAGCTCGGCGGTGATGGCGTCGACGGCGTAGTTGGCGCGATCGACGTGCACGACGGTGGGCTCGTAGCCCTCCAGCTCGGTGTGCTCGTACTCGGCGTAGGAGATGATGATCACCCGGTCGCCAGGAGCCACGAGCCGCGCCGCGGCGCCGTTGAGGCAGATCGACCCGGAGCCTCGCTCACCCTCGATGACGTACGTCTCAAGGCGGGCCCCGTTGTCGATGTCGACGACGGCCACCTGCTCGTACTCGAGGAGGTCAGCCTGATCCATCAGGTCACGGTCGATGGTGATCGACCCCACGTAGTGGAGGTCGGCGTCGGTGACGGTGGCGCGGTGGATCTTGCTCTTCATCATGCGTCGCCGCATCTGGTGCTCCCTTCGGTGGGCGCCGAACGACGGTCGCCCCCATGTGGACCTCAATCATGTGCTGCGAAGGGTGTTCGGCGCCAGCTACGGGCCCACCTGCACGCCGACGTTGTCGATGAGTCGCGCCTTGCCGAGGCGGACGGCGGCGAGGAGGCGCAGCTCGCCCCGCAGCGGATCGGGCGTCAGGAAGGTTGCGGCGTCGACCACCTCCGCGTAGTCGAGCTCGGCCAGGGGTTGGGCCGCGAGAAGCTCGGCCATGAGTGCCCGCACCTTGGCAGGGTCTCGCTCGCCGGCGTCGATGGCCATGCGGCCGGCCTGCAGCGTCGCGTGGACGACCGGCGCCACGGCCCGCTCGGCCGGCGTGAGGTAGGCGTTGCGGCTGGAGAGGGCCAGGCCATCGGGCTCCCGCACGGTGGCGCATCCTTCGACCTCCACGGGGATCGACAGGTCGCGCACCATCTGGCGGATCACGGCGAGCTGCTGGAAGTCCTTCTCCCCGAAGTAGGCGCGGCACGGGCCGACGATGGCGAACAGCTTGGCGACCACCGTGGCCACCCCGGCGAAGTGCGTGGGACGGGTGTGCCCCTCGAGCGGCTCGGACGCGCCCGACACCGAGACCGCCGTGCGCATCTGCGTCGGGTACATCTCCGCTGTGGACGGCACGAACAGCAGGTCGACGCCGCTCGCCTCAGCAAGGGCGGTATCGGCCGCGAGATCGCGCGGGTACGCGTCGAGGTCCTCCGAGGGGCCGAACTGCAGGGGGTTCACGAAGATCGAGACGACGAGCACGTCGTTGGCGCCGCGCGCGGCATCCATGAGCGAGGCGTGGCCCCGGTGGAGATAGCCCATCGTGGGCACGAACCCGACCTGCCGACCGGCGGCCCGGTGCGCGTCGAGCACGGCCCGCAGCTCGGCGATCGTGACGACGGTGGTCACGGGCACAGTCGGCGAGCCTCCTCGGCCATCACCCGATAGGCCGACCGCTCACCCTCCGGCAGCGCGTCGAGGTGGCGTTGCACGGTGGCCTCGTCGCCCCTGCGCACCGGTCCGGTGAGCGCGGCCTGCGGTCCGAGCGCCGCCACGTCGTCGAGGGCACCCCGGGCGAGGTCGAGGTATGCCTCGAGTGGCGCCTCGATCGACGCCGCGACGCGCTCCACCTGGCCGAGCAGCGCCACGAGGTGGTTGGAGGCGATCACGGCCGCCGCGTGGTAGCGGGCCCAGCTGGCCTCTGAGACTCGGAGCGTGCGGCCGTGGAGCTCCTCGACCACCTCCTCGACGAGCGGATCCCCGTCGGTGGCCAACCCGAACCAGGCCCCCACCAGACGATCG
>JBKJSO010000039.1:0-5691 GCA_046595835.1 Acidimicrobiales bacterium
CCCGACAGGTTGATCACCGGGCACCGGCCGCCACCGACGTGCTCGGAGAACCAGTGCCACGGCTCCTCGTTCCACGGCTCACCCGTGGACGCGAGGATGCGCAAGGCCGACAGATCGTGACGGTGCACCGGTTCCGCGCCGTGGACCATCAGGGCTCGCACGAGCGTGGGGCTGATCCCGCAGTGGGTGGCTCGGTGCCGGGCCAGGAACGCCCACAGCCGGTCGGGCGCGGGATGATCGGGGGCGCCGTCGTAGAGGACCAGCGTCGCCCCGTTGGCCAGGCCGGCCGTGAGGAGCCAGGGCCCCATGATCCAGCCGAGGTCGGTGAGCCAGAAGACGCGATCACCCGGGCTGATGTCGGTCTGGAAGGCGCCCTCCTCGGCCACCTTCACGGTCCACCCGCCGTGCACGTGCACGACACCCTTGGGCCGCCCGGTGGTGCCGGAGGTGTAGGCGAGGAACAGCGTGTGCTCGCTGTCGACGGCCAGCGTGGGAAAGGGCTCCGCCGCCGGTGCTGGCCACGGCTGCACCCGGGGGTCGTCGGGCAGCTCGACTCCAAGCCGATCGACGACCACCACCGTGGCTACCGCGGCCAGCCCGTCAACCGCCGCCAGGGCCGTCTCGAGCATCGGTACGGGGTTGGCTCGACGGGGGAAGGCATCTGCGGTGATCAGGGCGACGGCCGATGCGTCCTCGAGACGCACGCGCACGGCCTCGGCGCCGTAACCCGAGAACACCGGGACGAACACCGCGCCGAGCTTGGCCACCGCCACCACTGCCGCGATCGTCTCGGGGAGGAGAGGCAAGAAGATGCCGACGGCATCGCCCGCCCGCACTCCTCGCGCCGCCAGCAGGTGAGCCAGACCATCGGCCTGCGCTCGCAGGTCGGCATAGGTCCACGTGCGCATGTGGCCCTCCTCGCCCTCCCACACGAGCGCCTCAGCGTCCGGGGTGCCGGTCGCCCAGCGGTCGCAGCAGGCATCAGCGAGGTTGGTCCGACCGCCGTCGAACCAGGTGGTCCACGGGATGCCCCGACTGTTGTCGAGGACCGAGGTGTACGGCGTGGTGAACGGGAGGTCGAGGAAGTCGACCACCGCATCCCAGAACCACGCGGGGTCGGCGATCGATCGGTCACGGAGCTCGTCGAGGCTGGAAAGGCCGTGCCGCGCGCCGAAGCGCCCGACGTTCGTGGATGCCCACGCGTCCGTCGGCGGTCGCCAGGCTCCGCTCATCGCGAGCTCGTCGCCCGGCGGTCATGGTGTCGGTGCCCCATGATCGGGGACCCTACGCCGCGTCGAGATGCTCGGTTCGCAGCGCGGCTCAGCGCTCGAGACGGTCGGCCAGGCTGAACACGAGACCATCGAGGATGTCGGCCTCCGACACGACCATCTCGTCGATTCCCAGCGTGCGGAACAGAGCGACGAGCACGCAGCACCCGCCGACGATCACGTCGGCCCGGGCCGCCTCGAGACCGGGGTTGTGGACCCGATCCGCTAGCGCCTCGGTGGCCAGCGTACGGAACACGTCCTCCGCGGCGGCGCGCGTGAGGTGGAAGTGGTGGATGGCCTCCCGGTCCCACTCCGCCAGGCCGATCTCCACCGCCACCACCGTGGTGATCGTGCCCGCCAAGCCGACGACCGTGCGGGCGGCGTGCACGAGCGGGATCTGGCGCAGCACGTCGTCGAGGTGATCGGTGGCTTCGGCGATGGCGTTGACCAGCTCCTCGGGCGCTGGCGGGTCAGAGGCCAGGTGCTTCTCGCTGAGCCGCACACAACCCACGTCGATCGAGCGAACTCCCTCGACGCGGTCCGTGCCCACGATGAGCTCGGTTGAGCCGCCACCGATGTCGACCACGAGGAACGGTCCGTCAGCCGGGTCGAGCTCCGCGGTGGCCCCGCTGAAGCTGAGCTGGCCCTCCTCCTCGCCGCTGATGAGCTCCGGTCGCACGCCGATGGCCGCCTCAGCGGCGTCGAAGAAGGCGTCGGCGTTGGCCGCATCGCGCGCCGCGGAGGTGGCGGTCATGCGCACCGCCGTGGCGCCATGGGCATCGATCGCCGTCTTGTAGCGGCGCAGCACCTCGACCGTGCGCTCGATGGCGGCGGGGTCGAGGCGCCCGGTTGCGTCCACCCCGCGCCCAAGGCGCGTGATGATGGCCTGCCGATCGAGGACCCGGCGACGCCGACCGGTGCCCTCGCTGATCAGCAAACGCGTTGAGTTCGTGCCGCAATCGATGGCAGCCAGGATCGACATCGGCTGCAACCTATCGGCGGAGGCACGTCGCCCTCACCGCTGCGCTGCCCGCGGCGGGGCCTCGAGCTTGGCGATGGGTCAGAGGCCGAGCGGCAGTGCAGACACGATGGCACCGTCCACGGTGACCGGGTCGGAGCTGGCCGGGGGCGCACACCCGATCGCGTTGCCGAGCACCTGGCCGCCGGAGCAGGCGTCGCCCACGGTGACGCTGGCCACGCCGGCCACGCCGGCAGTGACGAGCGCGCTGCCGCCGGTCGCGGGCGGAGGTGGAGGCGGTGTGGACCCGGGAGGCAGCGATGCGGGACCCGTGGGGTCGACCTGGGCCGGACCGAACGGGGAGCTTCCGGCGCTGTCAGCCACTGCCGGCCCATCGGTGCGCGGGAGCGCCGCTCCGCTTCGAGGCGCGTCGACCGACCCCGCAGCCGCGCCCGAGGCGGTGCCCAGGCTGAGGGCGGGGGCCACGAAGCCCGGTCCGTCCAGGGACAGGTCCGCCAGCCCCTGATCGCCGAAGACGGTCGGCCCGGAGGCGGTGATCGGGCGCGAGGCGATGTCGCGGGCGCCACGCCCGCGACCACCAGCGAGCATCGTGGCACCGGTGATGCCGAGGGCGACGAGCGCGGCCACGGACCCGGCGAGTGCTCGCTGCGCCCAGGCCGGCATCGGTGCCCCGCCAGGCAGGCCGAGGCGCAATGGGCCGCGGTCTCGGACGAGCGATGCGGACCAGACCGTCGCTGCCTGCGAGGCGAGGAGGATCGGCAGCGCGATCGCGGTGCCCCGCAGGACGGGGACGAGGTCATCGAGGGCGGCCAAGCGGTCACGACACGCTCCGCACCCGTCGAGGTGGCGACGAGTGCGCGCCTCGTCCCGCGCCGCGAGGGTGCCGGCGGCGTAGCCGGTGAGGCGATCAGTGGTGCGCCTGCAGTCCGCCGGGCTGGCATCGCCCGAGCCGCTGAGCAGCACCTGCTCCTGAAGCCCGAGGCGAGCCCGCTCCAGCAGCGGGCCGACCGCGTCGGGGGCCAGCTCGAGCACGCGGGCGGCGTCGAGTGCCGTGCAGCCCTCGACGTCGACGAGCCACAGGATGCTGCGCCACCGCTCGGGAAGGGCGTGGAAGGCCTCGCGGACGAGTGCCACCCGCCGCTCACCCGGTTCGAAGCCGACGAGGCCGCCGGGGTTCCGCACGGCGGCGAGCGCACCGACGGCGTCGATGGCCGCGATGCGCGTGGCCCGCAGGAGGGTGAGCCGGAGCCGCTCCTCGGCGCCTGGTGCGGCGTCGACCGGACGGGCCAGGCTGAGGCCGAAGGCACCCGCCATGGCGTCGCTGGCAGCGACCGGATGGCGGGTGACGGCCATCGCCAGCCGCCACGATGCGTGCGCATGGCGCCGATACAGCTCATCAAAGGCCGAGCGGCCACCCCGCCGAGCGCTGTCAGCCAGTGCCCGGTCCTGCAAGAGCTTGAGTTCGCGTTCCGCCGCCATGGCAGAGCATTCTGCCCCAAGGGGCATTCTTCCTGCTTTGTACCATTCCAAGACGGTTCGGGCCCCTCCGCAACGGGCGGCCGGACTTGGGTAGCAGGAACCGCCGCGGTGTAGGTTGAACTTGTTACCCGCTGGTAACTTGTCGGCCCGGCACGGGCCACTGACCCCTGTGAGGTACAGCCATGGCCGAGTTCTCCCTGCAGCTCAACGACGACCAGAAGCAGCTTCAGAGCTGGGTCCACGAGTTCGCCGACACCGTCATCCGCCCTGCGGGTGCGGAGTGGGACGAGCGCGAGGAGACCCCCTGGCCCATCATCCAGGAGGCGGCCAAGATCGGGCTCTACGGCTTCGACTTCATGGCCCAGGCCATGATGGGCGATCCCACCGGACTCACCCTGCCTGTGGTGATGGAGGAGCTCTTCTGGGGCGACGCTGGCATCGCGCTCTCGATCTTCGGCTCGGGCCTGGCCGCCGCCGGAATCGCCGGCACCGGCACCCCGGAGCAGGTCTTCGAGTGGGTGCCCCAGTGCTACGGCGACGCTGACGACGTGAAGCTCGGTGCCTACTGCGTGTCGGAGCCCGACGCGGGGTCCGACGTCAGCGGTCTGCGCACCCGTGCGGTCTACGACGAAGCCAAGGACGAGTGGGTCCTGAACGGCACGAAGGCGTGGATCACCAACGGCGGCATCGCCAACATCCACGTCGTGGTGGCCTCCGTCGACCCGGCGCTGAAGGGCCGCGGTCAGGCGTCGTTCATCGTGCCGCCGAACACGCCCGGGCTGTCACAGGGCCAGAAGTACAAGAAGCACGGCATCCGTGCCTCGCACACGGCTGAGGTGGTCCTCGACGACGTGCGCGTGCCGGGCTCGTGCCTCCTCGGCGGCAAGGAGAAGCTCGACGCCAAGCTGGCCAAGGCACGCGAGGGCATGAAGTCGGGCGAGAAGCAGCCGGCCATGTCCACGTTCGAGTCCACCCGACCCGCCGTGGCCGCCATGGCCGTGGGCATCGCCCGCGCCGCCTACGAGTACGCCCTGGACTACGCGAAGGAGCGCCAGGCCTTCGGCAAGCCGATCATCATGAACCAGGCGATCGCCTTCATGCTCGCCGACATGGCCACCGAGATCGACGCCTCCCGCCTCCTCGTGTGGCGGGCCGCGTGGCTGGCCACCAACGGTGGCTACACGAACGCTGAGGGCTCGATGTGCAAGCTCAAGGCCGGCCGGACGGCCACCTGGGTCACCGAACGGGCCATCCAGATCCTCGGTGGCTATGGCTACGTGCGCGAGTACCCCGTGGAGCGCTTCCATCGCGACGCCAAGATCATGGACATCTTCGAGGGCACCGAGCAGATCCAGCAGCTGGTGATCTCGCGGGCGATCTCGGGGCTGCGGATTGAGTAGCCCTACCTGGACTTTTGTGGTTCTGGACGAGGCGTCGGCCCCACCTGGGGTCGGCGCCTGTGTTGCTCTCCATTGAGGTTGTACTAGTCGAGTACTAGTCTTGGCGGCCGTGGCGACGGTGACGGAGCGCAAGCCGGGGGTGTGGTTGGCGAGGGCGTTCCTGCCGCCGTCGGCCGACGGACCTGGTCGCCAGGTGGCCAAGACGTTCCGGGGCCCGAAGAAGGCGGTGCGCGCCGAGGTCGCTGTCTGGGAGGCCGACCTGCGGGGCCGCCCCTCGGCCAGCATTGGCGCGACGGTCACCGACCTGCTCACGATGTGGCAGGAGGCACGGGCCGCAGAGTGGCAGCCCACGACCGTGCGCGACCACCGGAGCCGTGCGGCTCGCATCACCGATGACCTCGGCACCGTTCGCCTCGTCGACCTCGACCCGCTCCGTGTCGATGCCTGGATTCGCCAGCTCCGCCGCCGCGGTGTCGGAGTGGGCGCCATCCGGGGCAGGGTGTCGACGTTGAAGGCGGCGTGTGGGTGGGGCGTCTCTCGTCGCCTGCTGCGCTCGAACCCGGTG
>JBKJSO010000280.1:0-6062 GCA_046595835.1 Acidimicrobiales bacterium
TCGTTGTCAGTGGTGGCAGGCATGTCCTTCTCCGCGGGGGTCGGTGGATCAGCTGGTCTGCTTGGGCGGGCCCGGGAGCCCGCCGAAGCCAGGGGTTCCCATGTCGACCTCGGAGCCGAGCCGGAGGCGGGTGGCTCGAGTGGCGTCGTCGAGGTCGAAGATCACGCGCTGACCCTGACGGAGCATCCGGAACACCGAGCCCTGCAGGGCATCGGGGGCCAAGTCGTACTCCTTGAAGTCGGTGTCGCAGAGCACCACGCCGTCACCCGATCCTGGGTCGTACGACTTGACTACTCCCTGCATCGGCTACCGGCTCCTCGTAACGGGCTTGCGTGACGGTCTGACCACCGTAATGGAGCCGTTCACGCAGCGGCCAGACGGCCGCCCCTCACCGTTCACGGGCGCGACGAGGGGCCGGCGCACCGCCAAGCGCCGGCCCCCGCCTGCAATGAGGCTGGTTGGTCGCTACTCGACCGTGAACTCCTGCACCATCCCCTGGGTGAAGTGCGGCGGACCGTCGTCCTTGCCGCCCACCGAGATGAAGCAGACCATCGCGTAGGAGCCCGCATCGATCTCGGCGAGAGCCTTGCTCGACTTGCCTGGCTCGGCCTCGGCCGTTCCCTTGAACTCCGTCTTGTCCTGGCCTTCGCTCTCGGGCAGGGCGAGGAGCTCGTCCCAGCTCAGGTCCACCCCGGCCTTCTTCTTGATGATGGCCATCATGTGGAACTCGCCGCCCTCTGAGGCGTTCGTGAACTTGAACGCCGTCGTGCCGGCCTTGATGGTCTTCGGAACGCCTTGGTAGGCGTAGTCGACGCCGGTGACGTCGACCGTCTCGAGGCCGCACGAGTCGATGGCTCCGTCCACCAGCTTCGTGTACTTCCCGAACGTGGCATCGTCGTTGAACGCCGCCGCGTCACCCTTGGTGAGGGCTTGGACCGTCTTGTCCAGCTCGGCCGCCGAGGCGGCCAGCTCCTTGGGGGCCTCCTTGGCGACGGTGGCGAAGAGTGGGGCGATCTTCTTGCCCTGGGCGATGATCTCGTCCTTGGGCGTGTCCTCGCTGATGTCGATCTGGAACACGGCCCCGTTGAACTTGAGCAAGGCGTCGCAGAAGGCGGCGTTGTCGCCCTTGGCGGCGCTGGTGGTGCCCGACGCCTTAGGGGTGCTGTCGTCGGAGCCGCAGGCGGCGACGAACATGGTCAGGCCGATGAGCCCGGCACCGACGCGGTGCATGGTGTGCATGGAGATCCTCCCGGTCTTGCGACGTCCGCCCGGGCATGAGTTGCCCGGCGTCGCACCAAGAGGAGATCACGAACCGCCCAGAACAGGCGATGACGCTGCCATGCGAATTGGGGTGGTGCCAGCACCCCCCACGGTCGTCTCAGCTGACGCGCTTGACGACCTTGCCGGCCTTGATGCAGCCAGTGCAGACGTGGAGGCGCTTCGGCGAGCCGTTCACGATGGCGCGGATCTTCTGGATGTTGGGGTTCCAGCGACGCTTGGTCCGACGGTGCGAGTGGCTCACGTTCATCCCGAAGGAAGGGTGCTTCCCGCACACCTCGCACACAGCTGCCATCGTTCAGATACCTCACACATCGCGACCAGTCGACCGACCGGTTCTTGGGACCGGGAGAGGCTACCGGGGTGCCGCGATCGTCGCCAACCCAGGGGTGCCGCGCGCTGACCCTAAGATCCACGCCCGATGACGTCCCTCACGCGCCTCGGCGCCGACGAGCTGCGTGCAGCGGTGGCTGGCTTCCGAGATGCGCTCGCCGCGCACAAGGAGGGCATCAACCGCCTCAACGTGTACCCGGTGCCCGATGGCGACACCGGCACGAACATGGCGCTCACGCTGCTGTCGGTGTGCGAGGAGGTCGCCGCCTCGGGCACTGACCTCGCGGCGGTGTGCAAGGCCATCAGCCATGGATCGCTCATGGGGGCGAGGGGCAACTCTGGGGTGATCCTCAGCCAGATCCTGCGAGGCATGTCGAGCGTGGTGGCCGAGGCCGACGGGCTCGACGGCGCCAGCACGGCCGCTGCACTCACCGCCGCATCGGCCGCCGCCTACCAGGCGGTGATGCGTCCGGTCGAGGGCACGATCCTCACCGTGGCGCGCGAGGCGGCTGAGGCCGCCACCGCTGCCGCGGCCGACGGGGGCAACCTCGTGGCCGTGCTCGACGCGGCCAAGGCGCAGGGCGCCGACGCTCTGGCCCGCACGCCCGACATGCTGCCGGTGCTCAAGGAGGCAGGGGTGGTCGACGCCGGTGGCGCCGGGTTCCTGCTGCTCCTCGACGCGTTGCTCCACGTGGTCGACGGGCGCGAGATGCCCGAGCCCGAGGACATCGAGGGGCCCGTGTTCAGCGAGCCGCTTTCTGGCCATGGCGACCGCGGGCACGGTGACATCTCCGACCTGCGCTACGAGGTCATGTACTTCCTCGAGGCGCCCGACGACGCCATTGGGGCCTTCAAGGACGTGTGGGCCGGGATCGGCGACTCCATCGTGGTGGTGGGCGGCGACGGCATCTGGAACTGCCACATCCACACGGACGACATCGGGGCGTCGATCGAGGCCGCCATCGACATCGGCAAGCCCACCAAGATCCGCGTCACCGACCTCATCGAGCAGGTGGAGGAGGAGCGATGGGTGCGCGATGCGGTCGACGCCGGTGGCGTCGAGGTGCCGCACCACCTGCGGACACCCGTCACCTGCGCGGTGGTGGCGGTGGCGACGGGCGACGGCATCCGCCGGATCTTCCACTCGCTCGGCGTGCAGGGGATCGTCACGGGCGGGCAGTCGATGAACCCGTCCACGGCGGAGCTGATAGCGGCGGTGGAGAGCGTCCCCGCCGACCACGTCGTCATCCTCCCGAACAACAAGAACATCATCCCCGTCGCCGAGCAGGTCCACGAGCACACGTCGAAGACCGTCGTGGTGGTGCCCACCAAGGGGATCACGGAGGGGTTCGCGGCGCTCCTGGCCTACGACCCCGAAGCCGACGGCGAGGCCAACGCAGCGGAGATGACGGAGGCCGCCGGCAACGTGGTGGCCGGCGAGGTCACGAAGGCGGTGCGCGACTCGAGCTGCGACGTCGGCCCCATCGCCACCGGCGACTGGCTCGGCATCGCGCGCGACGGCATCCGGGCGGTGGAGGCGGCGCTGGCCGACGCGGCCACCTCCTTGCTCGAGGTGCTCGTCACCGACGACCACGAGATCGTCACCATCATCGAGGGCGAAGGTGCGTCAGCGGCCTCGACCCGCCACATCACCGAGTGGCTGGCTGAGCACCGACCGGCCGCCTCCGCCGAGGTGCACCACGGTGGCCAGCCGCTCTACCCCTACCTCTTCGGCATCGAGTAAGTGGCCAAGCGCCTCCGCGACCTCGCCGACCTGTCGATCACCGAGCTGAAGGGGGTCGGACCCGAGCGGGCGAAGGCGCTGGCCCAGATCGACATCACCTCGATCCTCGACCTGGTCACCCACTACCCGCGGCGCCACATCGACAAGACGAAGCAGTCGTCGATCCGCGACCTTCGCGTCGACGAGGCGGTGTGGGTGTTCGGCAAGGTCGTGTCGTCAACGTCGGTGCCCGGCCGCGGTCGGGGTCGGGCCCGTACCGAGCTGCGCATCAGCGACGGCTCTGGCTACCTCCGCATCACGTTCTTCAACCAGCCGTGGCGCACGCGGCAGTTCCCCGAGGGCTCCGAGGCGATGTTCTTCGGGAAGGTCACGGAGTATCGAGGCCAGAAGCAGCTCGCCAACCCCGAGGTCGACCTCCTCGACGAAGAGGATCGCCTGCAGATCACGGCGATCTACCCGCAGTCCGACAAGCTGCGGCTCTACTCCAAGGACTTCAGAGGGTGGCTCGGCGAGTCGCTCCGCCGATCGCGCGAGCTCGTGGAACCTCTGCCGGAGTGGCTGCTCGACGAGCACGACTTCCTCACGCGCACTGCGGCCGTGCAGGGCATCCACCTCCCTGAGTCGATGGCGGAGGCCGAGTCGGCCCGCCGTCGGCTGGTGTTCGATGAGCTCCTGCGGATCCAGCTGGCGCTGGTGATGCGCAAGCGCCGGATCGAGGCGACCAGCCGCGGCATCGAGCACGTCACCTCCGGTGAGCTGGTGGATCGCTTCGTGCGGGCGCTGCCCTTCGAGCTCACCGGTGACCAGCGCACGGTGATGGCCGAGGTGGCCGCCGACCTGGCTCGACCGATCCCCATGCACCGCCTCCTGCAAGGTGACGTGGGCGCGGGCAAGACGGTGGTGGCGGTGGCGGCGCTGCTCACCGCGGTGCAGGGTGGTCACCAGGGCGCCTTCATGGCCCCCACGGAGGTGCTGGCCGACCAGCACCACTCGTCGATCCGACCGCTCCTTGAGGGGGTCACCGTGCCCGACGACGGCAGCTCGCTGTTCGGCGAGCGCCCGCTGTTGGTGGAGCTGCTCACGAACAGGGTCACCGGCAAGGAGCGCCAGCGGGTGCTCACCGCGCTGGCGGCTGGCGAGGTGGACCTGCTCGTCGGCACCCACGCCCTCATCCAGGAGGCGGTGGAGTTCAAGAGCCTTGGCGTGGTGGTGATCGACGAGCAGCACCGCTTCGGCGTGGAGCAGCGGGCCGCCCTGAAGGACAAGGCCGGCGGGGGAGCGGTGCCCGACGTGCTCGTCATGACAGCCACGCCGATCCCTCGCACCGCGGCGATGACGGTCTACGGGGACCTCGACGTGTCGGTCCTCGGCGAGAAGCCAGCCGGCCGGCAGAAGATCGAGACCGTCTGGGCCAAGGGCCCCGACGAGGAGACCGCGGTGTGGGCGAAGGTGCGCGAGGAGGTGGCGGCCGGACGGCAGGCCTACATCGTGTGCCCGCTCATCGGTGAGAGCGAGAAGCTCGAGGCGGCGTCAGCCGAGGAGACCTACGCCCGGTTGGAGGCCGACGACCTGTCGGGGCTCTCGCTCGGGCTGCTCCACGGTCGGCTCCCCAGTGCGGAGAAGGAGGCGGCCATGGCCGCCTTCCGCGACGGGCGCACCCAGGTGCTCGTCGCCACCACGGTCATCGAGGTGGGCGTCGACGTCGCCAACGCGACCGTCATGGTCGTGCTCGACGCCGACCGGTTCGGCATCGCGCAGCTCCACCAGCTGCGCGGCCGCGTCGGTCGCGGTGCGGACGCGTCGTACTGCTACCTGGTGACCGGGAGCGGCGGCGCGCAAGGCGACGACGAGGAGCGGGCCGAGGGCAATGCCCGCATCGAGGCGCTCGTGCGCACCGACGACGGCTTCGAGCTGGCCGAGGTCGATCTCGAGATCCGGGGCGAGGGCACGATCTTCAGCGACCGCCAGAAGGGACGCAGCGATCTGAAGCTGGCCTCCCTCCGACGAGATCGCAAGGCCGTGGAGGCGGCCCGGGCTGCCGCCGAGCGCATCGTCGACACCGACCCCCACCTCGCCGGCCACATCGAGCTGGCCGACGAGCTGCGCCTCTTCCTCGACCCCGACGACGAAGCCTTCCTCTTCAAGAGCTAGCTGTGGCTGGCCTGGTCAGATCGGCATCGTCCCCGCGATCGGGGCCATCTTGGGGGATGAGGCCGTTCGCTCGTCTTCGCACCACGGTCGTGCCCACCAGGCGATCGGTCAGACTCCCGAACCTCCGTGGTGACCCCGTCATCGACATGATGGCGCGACGTCGCAGGATCGCGGTGACGGCCGTGGAGCCGGTGGGGTCAGAGGGGGTTCGGATTCGTGAGCGAGCGACGGAGCGCTGGCCTCAGATCGAGCGCTACGAGCGTCGTTCCGGTCGCAGGACCCCGTGTTCGTCCTACGTCCTCGCTGATCCCACGGCATCGCACGACCGCGGACCCGCGCGCTCGAACAGGCGGGGTGCCTCCGAGGCCGGAATCCCATCGGGATCGAGCCGGCCCGCCAGGGCGACCAGCGACTGCTCGACCTCCCGCACCTCGCGCTCGATCGTCGACACGAACATGTCCCAATCATCCCAATGGGGTGTGACAGCCGATCCGGGTGCGCGACTCGCCGCGTGGGGCATCGCCCGATCCCTCGGTAGGTTCTCCGGATGCTCAGC
>JBKJSO010000209.1:0-2654 GCA_046595835.1 Acidimicrobiales bacterium
CGCGTCGATGGCGCCCGGCACCGATGCCACCACCGGATCCGCCCGGAACCGCTCAAGCGGGGCCGCGTCCCATCCGTTCATCGCGACGAGGGCATCTCCGTACGCCTGGAGGTACGTGGCCATGCGCCCCGTCACACCGCGCAGACGACGCTCGTCGTCCGGCTCGTGCAACGTGGCCAGCACGGCCCACACCTTCACCGACGACGGGTCGCGCCCCGCCTCCTCCGCCCCGCGGCGCACCTCGGCGACGCAGCGGGCCAGCGCCTCGTCGGACACGAACGTGTGCAGGATCACGCCATCCATCACCCGGCCGGCCCAGCGCATCGTCTTGAACCCAAGGCACGCGACCATCACCGGCACGTCCTCGTCGAAGGTGGGGTCGAGCACGAGCAGCGGGTAGCGACCGGCCGGACCGTCGTGGCCGAAGATGGCCTCGCCCCTCCACAGCCGCCGGTACAGACCGACGGCGTCTTCCATCTGCGCCATCGTGATGCGGGGGATGCCCATGATGTCGGTGAGGGGTGCGATGCCGCGGCCGATGCCGAGCGCGAATCGGCCGCGGGACAACCGGTGCATCGTCGTCGCCCACGCCGCTGTGACGAGCGGATGACGGGTCGGCGTGTTCGTCACGCCCGTGGCGATGCCGACCTCCTCGCTGACCGCGGCTGCCGCGCCGGTGAGCGTGGCCGCCTCCTTCACGTTGAACCGCTCCGAGAGGAACACCGAGCCGAGCCCGATGCGCTCGGCATCACGAACCTCGTCGAGCAGCACCCGCGGGTCGTCCACGTGCCCGGCCAGGCCGTAGCAACCGAGCTCCACCATCCGTTCCCGTGTGGCCACCCCCGGGGTCTAGCCCACAGCGGGCAGACGGACCGTGAAGCTCGAGCCGCCTTCCGGGTTGCGCCGCGCGTCGAGGGTGCCGCCCATCGCCACGACGTAGGACTTCACGATGTGAAGACCGAGACCAGCTCCGCTGATCTGACCGCTGTCCACCCCGCGGACGAACGGCTCGAACACGTCGACGTCTTCGTTGACGCCGACACCTTCGTCGCGCACGACCACGACGACCTCTCCCTCCACCGTGGAGACCAGCACCTCCACCGGCCCCGGATCGGGTGAGTACTTGATCGCGTTCTCCACCAGATGCGCCACGACCTGGCGGACGGCCTCCGCATCACCGCGCGCGGTGACCGGCGGACTTACTGCGACCGTCACGGTGTGGGCGGCGGCCACTGCGTCGACCTCAGCGACCACAGCGGAAGCGATCTCACCCACATCGACCGTGACGAGCTCGAGGCCGCGGATGCGCACGTCTGCCTGTGCTTCGTCGAGAAGTCGTTCCACGCCGTGGTGGAGTCGGTCCGTCCCTCGGCGAAGTGCGGCCAGACCCGCCTGGCGCTCAGCGGGGTCGAGCTCGTCCCACTGCTGCTCCAGCGTCTGCGCCCACCCCGACAGCAGTGTCAGTGGCGTCTTCAGCTCATGCTCTGCCCTCGCGATGAGCATGGCCCGGGCATCCAGAGCCAGCTCGGCAGCATCGGCCCGGCTCGTCTCGGCGAGAAGGGCGCGGTCGTGCATCATCCAGTCGCCGATCAGGCGAGCGAGCACCTCGAGCTCCGCGATCGTCGTGTCCGAGAGGTCGTGCGCATCGAGCGATGCGCTGCACAGCGTGCCCATCAGCGTGCCGTCCTGCGCCACCACCGGAACGCTGAGGAAGGTGCGCACCCCGAACGCCTCGGAGATCGGAGAGCCGGGCAGATCCGTCTCCACATCGCGGGTCCAGCGCCTGCCGGACTCTTGGCAGCGAATGCAGAGGCTGTCGCTCCATGGGATCGTCAACCCCTCTGCTAGGCCGAGGCCCGTGGGATCGGCGATGAAGCGATGCTCGAGACCCTCGTCGGTGTGCTTCACGGTGAGGTAGGCGATATCCAGGGTGGTCAGCTCCAGCACCGTGTCGAGCAAGGGCCGAACAAGCGTCTCCAACGATGTGGCCTCGCCCCACGCCGTGGCGACCCGCGCAAACGTGCCCGGCGATCGCTGAGGCTCCAGGTTGGGTGACACACGGCAAGTGTGCCGCGCTCCAACGGGTTTGGATCAGCGGTCGCCAGCGGCGTCGCCAACCCAGACGGCGGTCGGCACGACACTGTTAGGTTCCGGCTGTGCCTGGCACCCACGAGCCCCTCACGGATGCGCTGCTCGATCCGGCCACGTACGCGGGGGATCTGCACGTCACCCTCACGGAGCTCCGGGCCACCGCGCCGACCGCCTGGAACGCCACCAAGGGCTTCTGGGCGGTGTCACGCCACGCCGAGGTGAGCGAGGCATCGAGCGACCCGAGTCGCTTCTGCTCCGCCCGGGGCATCCTCGTGGACGAGATCGGCGTCACCTACGACAGCCCGCCCACGATGATGCACAGCGATCCGCCGGAGCACACCCGCTACCGCAAGCTCGCTCGCCCGGGGTTCACGAGCTCCGTCGTGCGATCGCTGGAGGAGCTCGTCCGCGAGCGCACCGGGCGGATCCTCGACGACCTCGCCACGAAGGCCGACGGAGGGGCCGTGGTGGACATCACCGCCGAGCTGGCCGTGCCCCTGCCCATCCAGCTGATCGCCACGCTGCTCGGCCTGCCGGCCGGCGACGAGGAGCGCCTCTTCCGC